>JBIPMR010000429.1:0-4222 GCA_044369025.1 Luteolibacter sp. | reverse complement strand
CCCAGCCCCGCGGCTGTCCGCCAATCGGGCGAAGGCTCGCAGGGCCAGCGCGGCTTGTGCATTTGAGAATAGGTCGCGGCCGCCGCCGCCGGAGGATTCGGATTCATTGTAGAGCAAACCGTCGAAGGCGGAGATTTCAGGATGGGCGATTTGCCACGGAAACCAGTCTCCGGCATCAACGAACGCTGGCCAGTTCTTGTCCATCCATTTGCGGTCAACGGCGGGGGAGGTGGCGAGTTGTGCCATGGCCAGCATGATGGCGGCATGGCCGTCGTTTTCAGCGCGCTGGTGCTTGCGCTTCTCACCTTCGCCGGCCTCATGGGCATTGATCACCCGCTTCCAGTTAGGGCGGTTGTGACGCGGATCGCCATCGTAGAGGTAGCGCAGAAACATCTCTCCGGCGGCGCGTGCCTCGCGATCCCGGCCAAGCGCCAGTAGTTCACGAAGTGCCGGCCCCGCGTCCCGCGACCAACTGTGATGTGAATACTGGCCGATATCATCGCGCCATGTTCCCATGCCGATGTAGCCGCCGAAATTGGGAGCACCCGGTGATGAACTGCCGATGCGTCCGTTGGCGTTCAGTTTGTTTTCAACAAGGTCGCGGGCATTGGCGGCAAAGACGTGACTGAGAATGGTGGCTGCGGGTGGTCCTGTGAAAATGAGTTGCGGATATCCCGCCGCAGGTTCCGGTGGTTTGAGATTGGCTGGGAGGGAGTCATCGAATTGATAGAGACGTCGAGCAAGCGCGTCTGCCGGCACGCGGTCTTGCTGGCGGATGAAGAAGGGTTCGTCCAGGAGGGTCAGTCCGGCGGGTGGTTGAACGCCGACGGGGATCCCACTGATGGCACCCACTTGCCAACCGGCATTGCGCAGTCTTTCGTCAATCAGTTCGATGGACTTGAGCGGTAAGGGTCTCACCCGAATTCCCATTAGATAACGAAGGGGTTTGGACGCAGCCGGGTTTTCCAGGATATGGAGACTGGAGGCGATGAGCGCGGCGGCGGCTGGATCGGTTGCGAAGGGCTCGCGGTAGGGACCGGCTTTCAACGCGTTTGTGGTGAGGAGGCCTTGCTCGTCGGACTGTGGCGATGTGAACAATTCGTAGGGCCAGGCGTTCACGCCAAAGAGGATCGGCACTTGTTCGAGGGTGTCATCCGCGTAGCGCACGATGACGCGGCCCAACCGGTCGCCGATGAACAGCCGTCCCTCGTAGGCGTGTGCCGGCTCGTTCATGCCCCAGCGGTCGCTGGCCTCCGGGGTCGAGGTGGTCATGCCAGCCAGCACCACTGCGCCTAGGGTGGCGCTGGTTTGATAGATCCCCGGCACCAGGTTGCGTGGTTCCGTGGATTTCAGGAATGAAATTCCGTGAAGTGTCACGCTCGTCCTGACTGCGGCGGGTTCCATGAGAGTGGTGGCTATCTCCGCGAGGATGAACTGGGATGAACTCACGAAGATCCATGATGCCAGAATGGGTGACAGGGTGGCGGGGGCTGGACGGGCGAACTTCAAGATGTGCGATGGGCGGAAGTGACGAGATTATTTCTGGTTAGGAAAACCAGGTTCGAAGTCCGATTCATGGACCCAGCCGGCCCGCGGACGTTCGCCACGCATGAAGCGTTCGTGGAAGTTCCGCACGGAGTCACGAGAGTAGGGGTAGGTGTCGAATGCCGCACCCTTGCCTGCCATCCGCGGGTCGCCCTGGGCGGTGAGGGCGGCAAACAACCGCGCTTTGAGACCGTGCATCGATTCCTGGATTTCCGGTCGGGTGGCGAGATTGGCAACGCAATCCGGATCGTGGGTTAGATCATAGAGTTCCTCGGTGGAACGTTTGGCGAAGCAGAAGTCCCAGTAACGCTTGTCGTCGGTGCTGCGGCTGCGGAGGACTTCGGTTTTGGTGGGGCTTCCGTCGCAGTCGAGGTAGCCGGTTTGCGGATTACCGCCCGGCCAGCGGTCGGGCTCGAAGTTGTGCAGATAGAGTTGCTGGTTCCGGATGATGCCACGCACGGGGTAGCCTTGATCATGGGGGCGGCCCACGTCATTGCGCTCCCGTCCGAGGATGATTTGGTCGCGTGGTGGTCCGGCGGGGCTGGCGTTGAAAATATCCGTGAGACTGCGTCCGGCAGGTGGAGCCATCCCGGTTTCCTCATGTTTCAGGCCGGCGACGCTGAGGAAGGTGGGCGCGAGATCGATCAAGCTAACATAGGCATCTTCAGTTCGACCCGCGTGCTTGATGCGCGCCGGCCAACTCGCGGCAAGCGGGATGTGATTGGAATTTTCATAAGTCTGCCCCTTCAGGCGGGGGAAGGGCATGCCGTTGTCGGAGGTGACGATGACGAGGGTGTTTTCGAGCATGCCTTTGGCGGCGAGATGGTCGAGCATGCGGCCGAGGTGGCGGTCGAAGTGCTCTACTTCGAGGGCGTAGTCGAGCATGTCGTTGCGCACGACTTCGTTGTCGGGCCAGCAAGCGGGGACACGGTCGATGTCGTGGATGGTTTTGCCCCCCTTGGCCGCGCCGGATCCGGCTTCGTAGTCTCGGTGGGGCTCGGAGGAACCATACCAAAAGCACCACGGCTGGCCAGCGGGGGCTTCTTTCAGGAAATCGGCGAAATTGGCGGCGTAGTCGGTCGGCAGGATGCCGGTTGTGGGCGGCGCGGCGCGGCGTGCATCAAACGGTGTCCCAGTTAGATTGCGGGGATTTCCCGCCGCATCCAAGGCAATTCCTGGCGACCAGCCCTTGGTGGTCATGCCGACAAAGTAGCCATGTTCGGCCAAGACCTCGGGATAGGTGCGGATTTCGGGAGGGAAACAGGCATCATGGTTTGCGGCGGCCCCGAGCTGCCAGGGATAGCGGCCAGTGAGCATGGCCGCGCGGGAGGGGGAGCACTTGGCATTGGGGGTGTAGGCGCGGGTGAAGAGGATGCCATCGCGGGCGATGCGGTCGAAGGCCGGGGTTTTCACCCAGGTGCAGCCGTAGGCACCCGCGTGGCCGGTTGACCAGTCATCGGCGACGGCGATCAGGATGTTGGGGCGTGGGTCCGGGACGGCGCTAACAGGTAAAGCGGAGAGCAGATGAATCACCAGCAAGGCCGCCATGCGGGATAGATGGCGTAGCCGGGAATTCATAGGGTCTTTAGTATCCAAAACCCAGGGGTTCTCAATCTCCATTACTTACCGGAATCGCAACCTTGCGCACTTCGCCGCCGGGTTTGCCGAGGCAGAGAACCACGGAGCCGTTCTTGGCTGCGGCCGTGTCGAACCCCACGACAAGAATGCGGGAACTCCCCGGTGCGATCCAAACCGGTGCCATGGGTTCCGACTGCGATTGCTCCGTCCATACGGTTTCGAGCTTGGATTCCGTCTCCGCGCTAACGACTTCGACGATCCAGCATTGTGAAGATCCAGGGGTGAGGACAACGGGTGGAAGTCCCATACCTGCTTTAGCTTTACCGTTTTGAATCAGGACCGTGATTCTGGGTTTTCCTAAGATTGATTCGGCCGCCGCGCGGCGGAGGCCGAGAAGTGAATTGCCTGCGAGCGATGTGGGTGGCTCTTCTTCGTTGTCTAGCCAGCTTTCACGAATTGGTGGTGCCAAGTTCTTCCACATTTGAGGATCCACGCGTTTGATAAGATGAAGAAGTGCTTCCGGCTCCGAACGATCAAACGGGCGTGGTTTCGGCGCTTCAGCGGCGGTGGGGGCGCCGTTTTTAATTTCACGTAGACGTTCGATGAAGCGGGCTGCCAGCCAGCTGCCGGTGTAGGGAGTGGATTCGGGCAGCAGCGCCTTCGGATGAGGATACCATGACTGGACGACGAAGTGGTCCGGCTTTCCTCCAGCAGCCAGGTAGGCGTCTAGATATCTCAGCGAGTCCTCGGCGAATGCTTGGGCAGAGACGTAGCCAGTCTCAGAATTCGCCGTGAGGTGAAAGCGGACTCCGTTGCTGCGCGCATAGGCTTCCAGTTGAAGCAGCCGACCCGGCCAGTCCACGGAGGCCGCCACGGCATCAGTCGGGCGCTCGGCATAGTAGCGCCACGGGAAGTCCGCTTGGATGGCGGAAATGGACTGCTTTTCGGCTCGCATCACGGAAAACAACGTCTCCATGGCGACGTGGGCGTCGCCCCAGTTCATCGCATTCGGTCGTCCTGGGCCTAGCAGATACGCGGGTTCTCCTTTCCAGCCCCAGTTGGGAAAGTTCAAGATAACCACAAACCGCACGGCGGGGAA
>JBIPMR010000428.1:0-4225 GCA_044369025.1 Luteolibacter sp. | reverse complement strand
ACTCGCCGGTCATTTTCGTGCGGTCGCCCATCTGGTTGAAGCGGCCATAGTCGATGGCGGCGGCAGGCGAAAGATTGAGAATGATCACCGGAACCTTGGCCCGCTGGACCACCGGCAGGACGGTGGATGACAACGCGTAAGTGGTGACGTGCAGGAAAATGAGGTCCACATCCGCGCGGCGGAACGCATGCCCCGCATCGAACGCCTTGGGAACCGTATCGACCAACCCGAGGTTGACGATCTCGACCCCGTCACGCGCCAGCTTCGAATGCACCGTTGCCAGGTAGCCCTCAAGGCGTTCTTTCAAACCGGGAAACTGCGGCCAATAGGTGTCCAAGCCGATACCGAACAAACCGATGCGTGTAAGTGACATAAAGATGGAGTAATGGGAAATCCGGGAGGATTCGTGTCTGGTGAGAATGTCCCGCGCAGGCCGGTTTCACCATACACGATTTGACAAATTCCTTTCACGATTTGACCGGATGCTCCATTTCCACATGCGGCATCGATTGATCAATTCGTGCGAATTTAGGACAAATCGTGCATTGGCGGCGATGGGAGCCGGTTCATAGTTTCGATAGCGGCTTCCCAAGCCCGCCACTCCAGAGAAATCCCTGCCATGCCATTCCCTTCCATTCTTCGGGAGCTCCTGATGTTGTTGGGCGGGGTGTGGCTCCTGCTGCCACTGTCCGCCGCGGCGATCTCGAAAACCGTGCCGGCTGATCCGCAATGCGAATATCCGATCGATCCGTTGGGAATCGATGCGGCGCTCCCCCGTTTCAGTTGGAAACTCAAGGATCCGGAAGCCGTCCGCGGCCAAAAGCAGAGCGCCTATCAGATCCTCGTCGCCCGCTCTGAGGCTCTGCTCGAACAAAATGCGGGCGACCTTTGGGATAGCGGGCGGGTGAGCTCCGCCCAGTCCGCACTCGTGCCCTACGCCGGCAAGAAGCTCGTTTCCAATCAGTCAACGATATCGTCGGAATCGCCCGCATCCTCGAACGGCCCGCGGATGCCGCACTCTACGGCAGGAGGCTTCAAGAGCTGAAGTCGCGGGTGCATGCGAAATTCTGGAATGTGGATGTGCCCAGCCGCATCCACACTTGTGATGCCGGGATTGCATCGTGGTTCACCAAGAGCGTCGCCCGGCAGCCGCCAGGATTCCGCCAAGCCCGGCTATCAGTCGTTCCTGATCCAGCCGGTGCCCGGCGGCAAGCTCACTTTCGCCGAGACCACCACGGAATCCCCCTACGGCCCGATTGCCAGCCGTTGGGAGAAAAACCGCGGTGTTCTCAAGCTGATCGTAACCATCCCTCCCAACTCGACTGCGACGGTCCATATCCCGACAACCAATGCCGCGAGCCTCACCGAGGGAGGCAAGAGCCTCCGTGAGACCGACGGCGTCACCCCGCTGGAGGTCGAAGGAGGGCATGCGGTATTGAAAGTCGAGTCCGGCCGCTACGAGTTCCTATCCGAAATTCGCTGATTTGCCTTGCCGCACCATCCGCAAGCTGGCTGAAGTCCCAAGAGGCGTAGTCCGCCCCCACGCCGCCCATCCTGATGATTTCCAGCCCCAGGTTTTTCCGATATCTGCCCCGCGCCACCAACGGCGACGATTGGGGCGCGGCGGTGCTGGATGCCGGTCATGGCACCGTGCCGCCCGGATCGGAATATCCGCTGCCGGGTCATCCCGAGGACCACGAATTCACCTGGGAAAAAGGCCGCTGCCTCACCGCCTATACGTTTGTCTATATCACCGCCGGTCGCGGCAGCTTCGATTCCGAACCTTCCGGCGGCCTCCCGGTCGAGGCGGGATCGGTGTTCCTCGTTTTTCCGAACGTCTGGCACCGCTACCGCCCCTTGCCGGAATCCGGCTGGGACGAATATTGGGTGGAATGCGAAGGCGAGCTGCTGGAAGCCGCCGTCCGCCGTGCCGGGTTGCAGGCGGCCTCGCCGGTAATGCGCGTCGGGCATGACGACGCGCTGCTGCGTTGTTTCATGAATATCGCCGACACCATCAAGCGGGAGGATCCGGGCTTCGAGCCGATCATCGCCATGCGTTCGTTGGAAATCGTCGCGCGCATCCACAGCCTGTTGAAAATCTCCAGTGCCTCGGGAGTCACCAGCCCGGAAAGGATCGTTCGACAAGCCCAGCTCAAACTGCGGGAAGCCCTCGGGGGAGCGATCGATTTCCACCAGCTCGCCCAGCACCTCGGCCTGAGCTATTCCACCTTCCGCCGGATTTTCAAAAAGGAAACCGGACACGCGCCGGGCGAGTATTTCATCGAAATGAAAATGAACCGCGCCAAGCAGTTGCTGCTGGCCGACAAATCCATCCAGGAGGTGGCCGAGCTGCTCGGCTTCGATTCGGTTTACTATTTCTCCCGTCTGTTCAAGTCCCGCACCGGCAGCGCCCCCAGCGCGTTTCGTCCGGACTGGAACCCGGTGCGCCCGGAGATCGGCGTCAAGCCGGTTGGCGATCGTTGAATGAGGCGGACTTTGCGGATTCCGCGCCGGTGATCACCGGCGATGGCGATGGGGCGGACGGGCGTGACACCCGCGTTCTGGCCAGTTGTGCCAACAGGCGGTCTGAGGAGCGCGGAGGCGATCGACACCGTCAGTTGCGGTCCTGAATATCGTAACCCAGGCCGCCGTCGGCAACCGGAGACGGCCCCGAACGCCCGAGCTCCGCAGCGGTGGGAAGCGTTTTGCGGTATTCATCCGTCCGCAGACCGATGCGCTCGACCGGGATCGCTTCGAAGCCCGGCAGATCCTTCAGCAACTTCGCATCCGGCGCCAAGCGGAAATCCAGCGCACTGGAATCCTTGAAGCCGGGATGCCCCTGATAGACCATGTTCTTTCCGGTCGAAAAATCCTGCGTGGCCACGAGTTTCCCGTTTTTGATCTCGCTCCACTTGAACGGCGTCCGGCAGTTCACCGCGACGTTGTTTTCGATTTTCCCCGAGTGCGGCAGCAGGCTGACGAACTCGAAACCGAATTTGCAGTCCACGGCGATGTTGCCGACACTATCGAAGGGCTGCGTCCTGCCGTCCTTGGGCATGTCGCCCTGCTTGAAGAGATAGCCGGTGCCGCGGGTGCCGGTGCTGCCGAGCGCGACGATGTTGCCGACGACCTTCATGTCCGGATGGTCGTGGTCGAAGTAGATGCCGTCGCCCAGCGGCGAGCTGTGGATGAAATTGTGGCGGTAGGTGAGATTGCCGAAGTTGCGTTTCTGATAGTCATAGGAATAGAAGCCGCCCATATCGTTAGAGACGAGGCAGTAGCGGTAAACCTCGTTGTATTCGAAAACGCTGTCCATGCTGCCGCAGAGCACGCCGACGTGGGGCGTGTCGTGGATCACGTTGTGGGCGACATACATGCCGACGGCGGGGTGGTGCCCGCCGCCACCGCCGCCGGTGAAGCCGCAGTTGATCCCGGCGGCATAGACCGGTTCGATCTGGCCGAAGTGGTGGATGTGGTTGTTGACCGCCTGGTGCCCGGCGGGGATGCGCGGGCGGGCGGCTTCGTCGCCACCGCCGAGCCAGATGCCGCCGGCGCCGAGGTCATGGAGGTCGTTGCTTTGCGCGGTGTGGTTCTTTCCGCCGTCGAGCACGATCGCGTAGCGGTTGACGTTTCTCACCGTGCAACCTGCTATCAGATTCCCCTCCCCTTCGCGGGCACGGATGCCGTCGCCGAGATTGAATTCCACGGTGAGACCGCGCAGGGTGATGTGGGACGCGCCGTTGAGGCTGACGACGGGAGTTTCCCGGTCCACGAGGATGATCCGGGATGAGTCCAGCGGCGCGGGCGGATAGAAATAGATCTTCCGGTCCTTGAAATCGAGGCACCACTCGCCGGGCTGGTCGACCTCCTCCAGCAGGTTGATGAGTTGATAGGCCTCGCGGCCGTTGCCTTTCGGCCGGTTGTATTTGTTGCCGATACCGTTCTGGATCGGCTTGGCGAAGGTGGCGGTGCGGGCGGAGTCGTCGATGTCGAGCACGCGCAGGGCGGAGTTTTCCCAGGCCACGCGCCAGTAGCCGCGGAACCAGACGCCGCGGTCGAGTTGTTTTTTCCACAGCGCGTGTTTGTCATGATACTCGTCGCGGTATTCGAAGATGCCACCGGAGGATCCGGGATCCACTTTCTGGAATGTCTGCGGTTCGTTCCAGCCCTTGCCCTGCGGACCGCCAGCCGTGTGGATGACCGACTTGAAGGTCATCCAACCGTT
>JBIPMR010000426.1:0-4233 GCA_044369025.1 Luteolibacter sp. | reverse complement strand
CGTTGCGGCGGAATTCCTCGACCCGCAGCGGGAGGGTGAAGCGGGCGCCGAGTTGAAGGGTTTCCTGCAATTGCCAATCGTCCTCGATGGCTGCGGCCTTGGCGAGTTCCTCGGGGTATTCGAAGCGGATGGTGTGGGTGCCGGTGATGGAGGGCGGGAGTTTGAAAGTGAGGTCGAAAGAGCCGTTAGGCGAGAAGGTGACGGGCGAGGTGTGGATCGCCTTGTCGGTGGGATCGACGATCAGGAGTTGGGCGGGGTTGGCGGCGGCGGGCTCGATGGTGTTTCCGTTTTGGCTGCGGACGATGCCTTTGAGCCGCACGGTTTCACCGGGGCGATAGAGCGAGCGGTCGGTGAAGAGCAGGGCGCGGCGGGTGGGAACTCCGGATTTGTTCCAGGAAAAGCGGACGGGGAAATGCCAGGTGCCGACGGTGGATAGAGTGGCGTCGAAGGCGGTTAGATAGGCGTCGTTGCCGAGCGAGGCATGGAGGTGGCGGATGGTGTCCGGGCGCGGGAGGGTCGCGAGGCCGGCGGCATCGGTGGTGGCGCTGTCGAGGGATTTGGCGTCCTCGCCGAAGAACTGGAGTTTCACGCCGGGAAGGGGCGCGCCGGTTTCGCAGGAGAAGGCGTAGATGAAGGCTTCGCGGGTGGTGAGTTTCCAGGCCAGTCCGATGTCGGTGAGCTGGAGCATCGCTTGGGCGTTGCGGCTGCCGGAGTTTCCGGCTTGCGGGTGAGGGGTGCCGGTGACGTCGATGAACAAGGCGGCGTTGTGGAGGTCTTTTGGCAGGAGTTCGTCCCACCGCAGGGTGATGTCTTTGGAGGTGTCGATCGGGTTGCCGAGGGGGATTTCCTTTTCGAGGATGGTTTCGCCGACGACGAGCGGGTAGGGGAGGGGCGCGGTGGGTTCGATGGGTTTGCCGTCGTGGCCGATGCCGGTGTAGTGCTGGTATCCCTGATAGGCGCGGATGAGGTCGGTGCCGGCGAGTTTCTTGACGCGGAGGTGGAGACTGGCGAGGTTGACGGTCTGGATGGAATAGGTGCGGTTGCCGTTGGCGAGCTGGGCCTGGTTCTGGGAGGGCAGGGCGAGGCCGGGATCGAGGTGCTCGAATTTGATTTCCTCGGTGACCGGGGCGGTGAGGGCGAGGCCGGCTTTGGAGGTGAGGGGTGGCCTGATGGTGACGGTGTATTTGTCGGCGGCGGCGAAATTTCCGGAGAGCTGGATTTGGCGGCCGTCGATTCGGGCGCTGAGGTTTTCGGGGCGCGGGCTGATGGCGACGCTGGCGGTTAGGAAATCGTCGGGGAGTTTCGCGGCGACGGGTTGGTTGAGGCTGAGGAGGATGCGGCGGGGTTGGTTGGCGGCGACGTAGGAGGCGATTTTTAAAATTTGGAATGGGGTGACATCGCCGATTTCATGGCTGTTATCTTCTGCGAGACGGGCGTTAGCGCCGAGATTCGGGAGGCCTTTGAGCGTGGAAATCACCCAGTCTTTTCCCACCGGGAGAGGCGAGGCGGGAGTGGCGATGAGGATGTTGGGGACTGGGGTTTCCTGGGTTCGTTCGGTGGCGGGTGCGTTCGGGTTGCGGGCGGCCCAGGATTTGTAGGCATTCGCATAATAGCCGGCGCGGGCGATGGTGGGGCGTTCGAGGCGGGCGGCGACGCGCTGGCCGGATTTCGAACTGTAGGTGATGAAAGCGGCGGCGGTGGCGGGATCGACATCGTCGTTGAAGACGATCAGCCACTCGGAAGCGGATGGCGAATAATCCTCGGACCAACGGTTTTGCGCGTTGGCCAAGTGGACGCGGAACGGTTCGCTGTCGAGCGAGGTGATTTTTCCGGCGGGGATCGCGGAGCCGTCGGTGTGGGTGTGGCCCTTTGAAAGGGAGAAGGTGTAGCGGGTGCCGATGGCGGGCGGATTTTCCGGAAGGAAGTTCGCGATGTTCTGCGTTTTCCAAACCAGCTTGCCGGGCAGGGCCGGTTGGATTTTGAGCCAGGTGTTGTCGACGGTTTTTCCCAATTCGGATGGCGCTACCGCGGGGAGATCGAGCACCAGGTCGATCTTGGACTCAGGGGCGAGCGATGGCGTGGAGACGACCAGTCGGGGTGCGGCGGCGGCGGCCAGATGGAGGGCCAGGGTCGCCACCATGGCGAGGGGGGTTGTTTTCATAAACTCAGGGATTTAAAACGGTCGAATTGATATACGAATCGCCCCGGATGGAAATTCAATTTATCAAAAAACACCGGATCGTCCGCGCGGTTTCCAATAGGGGTTCTGGCGTTGCACTTTTCACGGGTTCTGCGAAATTTCCGCCGTGACACGGTTTTTTTCATTCAAATTCCGCGGAATCGCCGCCGGTCTGGCAGCGATTTCGGTGGCGGCTTGCGCTCCGCAATACACGACGGTGAACTATTCGAAAGGCGACTCCGTGAAGGTCGACTCGTTCGGTTACCGGAAGTGGATTTCCAAAAATGTGGAGCAGGATGTCATCATCATCGGGATCCACGGATTCTGCGGCGCTTCCATCGATTACGCGAATTTAGGAAACCATCTGCTTCAAAACCAGCCGGAGACCGGGCTGTATGCCTACGAAGTGCGCGGCCAAGGCAGTGACCCGATCCAAGCCCGTCGCGGCGACATCGGCGACCCGTCCGACTGGTATCGCGATCTCTTCGCCTTCACCCAACTCGTCCGCGAGCAACATCCGGATGCGAAAGTCGTCTGGTTCGGCGAAAGCATGGGCGCGCTGATCGCTTCGCACGCGTGGCGCGAGGCTCCGGCGGCCAACCCACCTTGCGATGGCTTGGCGCTTTCCTCGCCGATCGTCCGCTTCCGGGACGACATTCCTGCGTGGACTCCGGGGTTGATTCAAATCGCCGCGACCACCCTGCCACTCGCGCGGGTCTCCCTCGATTCGCTCGCTGGTGGTGAGGACGTGCAAATGACGCAAACCACCACCCACTCCGGCCAGGCGAAGAAAAACCCCTACGACATCGACAAGCATACGCTCCGACTTCTCGCCGCGCTGGGCCGGCACATCGATGGCATGAACGACTGCGCCACCACCTTCCGCACGCCTGTGCTTGTGCTGCATGGCGGCAAGGATTATTTCAACAACGACTCCGACGTGCGTGGATTCGTCGCCCGGATTCCCGCAGGCGTTTCGAATACCTACCACAATTACCCGCAGGCCTACCATTTGCTGATGTATGACGAAAAACGGGAGGTGATTTTCAAGGACATCGCCCGCTGGACCCACAAACTGCGCAAGGGGCGCTTGTGAAAAATTAGCCGGGATTTGTCAGGATTCGTCTTGACGGGTCGGTTTCCGCCGCCATTCTCCGCGTCCCGCAACCCCGCAACTTTTTTTATTATGGCCCGTATTTGTAGCATCCGAGGAACCCGCGTCCGCTCTGGCGGAAAAATTCACCGTTCTGGTTTGGCCAAGAAAAAAGGTGGTATCGGTCGTCACGTCACGAAAGTGGTGAAGCGCACCGTTTCCCCCAATCTTCAAACCAAGCGCATCTGGGTTCCCGAACTCAGCAAGTTCATCCGCCTCAAGCTGAGCTGCCGCGCACTGAAGACCATCAACAAAAATGGTGCTTACGTGACGCTCAAGAAGGCCGGAATCGTCTGATTTCCTTCTGAAACAAAATTTCCCAAAACAGCCCGGCTTCACGGCCGGGCTGTTTTTTATGTTTATCCAATGACGCACGGCACCAGAATCCCGTCGCTCATGCCGTGGATTTTCTTCTTGTCCGCCGGCACGATGGTCGCCAGGCAGCCGCCGAAGGAGGTTTCGCCGGCCTCGTTGGTGAAAAAGTAAGGGCAAAGCCGCACCCGGCCCTGCATCATTTCCACCGACCCGTCGTCGCGGAAAACCGGGTGCTCCACCCGCCGGCCTTCGCGGAATTCCTGGAGGATCCACGGTTGCTCGGACGACTGGTCGAGCGCGGTGCCCAGCCGCTCCGCCCATTCGGAGGACGGCATGTCGTGGCCGATGAAGACCCCGCGCGAACCCCAGGCGGTTTCGTGGAAGCCGCTGACTTTGAGCACGAGTTGGCGTTCCTTCTGGCTGAAATGGGCGACTTCCTCCCACGAATGCGCGTTCATCCGGGGCAGGGCGGCGTGGGGCGGCAACGGCGTCGGGTCGAGCACCCAGCCGAAGGGCACCAACTCGCGCAGACGCTTCAAATGGCTCCCGCGCAGCGATTGTTCCCACACCTTCTTCAGCGCGGGCG
>JBIPMR010000427.1:0-4233 GCA_044369025.1 Luteolibacter sp. | reverse complement strand
CACAATCAACTGCAAGGAACGCGGCAGGAATCAACTCGCGGATGATTCCGTAGCTCAGGGGATTTTTTCCGCGCTTGAATTCTATCATCAAAGCCACCGCTGGGAGGTGGATCTCGCATTGGTCATGCCCGATCATTTTCATGCCCTGATGTCGTTCCGATGGGATCCCGGCAACGGCATGATGAACCTCATCAGGAATTGGAAGCGCTACACGGCAAACCAACTCGGTGTCGTCTGGCAGCGCGACTATTTTGACCACCGGATCCGCAGCGAATCCGATTTCCAATCCACATGGTATTATATTCGGGAGAACCCGGTGCGTGCCGGATTGGCCGAACATTTCGATGATTGGCCGCATTGCTGGCGACCGGAGCATGGCATCGGCTGGTGATGGATGGCAACGCGTCGTCTTGGGCAGGGACGCTATTGCAACGCGTCCTCTCAGGCAGGGACGCTTTTCCGAAGCATCCTGCGAATGAGGTGAGAATGGAAAGCCGGAACGACCGCCCATTCGCCACGCATTCGCTCGGACCTTTCGGAAAAAGGTCCCTGCCCGTCGCTCGGACCTTTCGGAAAAAGGTCCCTGCCCGTCGCCCGGACCTTTCGGAAAAAGGTCCCTGCCCTACGGGCGCTTACGTCTCAGGCAGGGACGCTTTTCCGAAGCGTCCTGCGAATGAGGTGAGAATGGCTAGGTCAGACCTTTTTCACGCCCCATCGCGCGGGCAGCAGACATTTTACCGGCAGCGGCGCTGGTCCGGTATGCCCGCCCACATCCAAATCCCAGAAACCGGACTCCAAGGGGCTGCCCCCCGGTGTTTCATCATGCGGCTGCGACCCAGGGAGGACTGCCACAGAGCGGCTCGACGCCGGCCATCCTTGCTCCGTGGTCTTGGTGTGAATTTGAGCGAGTCCTGCCAGGCTCGATGGTTTCGTTCCTGATTTTCATTCATGCGATGCGCGGCAATTCGGGGCCGCCGACCCTCCAGTCGGCAGCCCCTTTTTAGTCCGGAAGAAAACCCATTCACTTCCGGAAATTTTTCAGGCGTTGTGCTTGTGCGTTTGTAGCGGCGCTCGGTGAGCGTCGGGCATTTGAGATGCGGTGGATTGTCTCATGTGCTTTTTCTTGCGCAATGCGTCGGCGGTCCGGCCTCGGTGTGCCCGTTGAAGCGCTGGCAAACCTAGCAGATAGCGGGGACGAGCGACGAAGCGGGGAATTGAGGTTGGAGCTCCGCAAAAACGCCGACGAAACAGCGGGCTGGCAGGGGTGGCCCAGCCGCGCCTTCTTGATTGCTGTAACTAAGAGAGCACTCATGGCTCGGAGACTCTCCAGAATCGACGCGGTTCGGTGTGCGTGTTGTGTGTGTAGGGTCTTGTGGTGACGTTTACCGCTGGCCAGCCGGAACCCAGGGTGGTGGAGTTAAGCAATGTGCCCTGATTCCAAATGAGGCGGAGAGAGCCGGGGACGCGATCTGGCTCCAGCCACAGGTGGGGTTTGTCGGCACGGTTGATCCACACGGTGAGCCGTGAGTAGTAGAGAGCTGTGATGCTCTCGAATCCCGAGTCCGTGCCGAAGACCAACCAAAGCGAACCGTCGCTCGCCGTCGTTGTGGTGAGCGGTTGGCCATGTTGATGCCGCATCAGCAGAACATAATTTTCGTTCCCGTCATCAGGTTTGGCCACGTTGCCAATCACGGACATGTCGGTGCCGCCGACGGTTTGGTTCCCCTTGTCCAGATTCATGCGCAGCCAACCCTCGCCCTCGCGTGGCTCGAGAACGGCCTGCGGCTCAAATGCCACAGCTCCAGCCTTCACCGTGACGCCCTCGCCCGGCGGTCCTCCAGCGCCCACAAGTCCTTCAGCGTATTTCGAGGCCAATTCGATCTCCATGGTAAGTAGGACGGAGGTATTGGGTGGCAGTCCTGTAATCCGCTTCTTCCAGAACATGAACAGATCGTCGCTGTGATTGAACCCCGATATGAAGAGAGCGGAGGATCCACCTAGATTTGTGGGTCTGGCCTGCCAGGAGTTGGTGAGTTGATAAAAAGAGGGATCCTCATTTTGAAGGTAGTCCGCGAAGCCAGCTAAAAACCCGTGGTCGGACTGCGCAAAGTCAAACTCCAGACGTATCGCATCCGCGGCACGCAACGCGATACATTGCACGAGTGCCAGGGATAGGAACGCTAACGACTTTTTCATTCTGGTGCTGGCTGTTTCAAGTCCGGAAGAAAACCCATTCACTTCCGGAAAGTGTGTTGAAAGGTTGTTTAAATGTTAGAAGGTATCTGATCTCTGGCTTCTGATCCCTGATCCCTGAATCCACCCTTCTAACGAATAACTTTCAACTCATAACTTTACCGCCTCCGGCGGATGAGGAGGAGCGCGCCGAGACCACCCAGCAGGGCTGCGGCATTCGGCTCGGGGACGGCGGTGTAGTTGAGGTAGATGTCGTTGCCGTCCTGGTAGAGGCTGAAAGTGTTGCCGCTGTTGGAGGTGTTGAAAAGCCCGCCCGAGCCGTCGAGCCAGTTGGCGGCGGTGACGGAGAGGTTGGCGAAGTTCGTGGTGGTGCCCGCCACGTCATAAACCAGCCAGCCGGAAGTGCCGGTGCGGCTGGTATTCCAGAAGGTGTCCGTCCAATCGACGTTACTGCCGGCGAAGTTGAAAACCAGGTTGGCGGCCGTGGCCCCGCTGAAGTCGAGGATACCACCGACGTTGATGCCGTCGAAATCCGTGCCGCGGAGGCCGAGGCTATTGGAACCCAACTCCCAAGTGACCGAAGAACCGTTGGCGTAGCTGAGATTGCTGCCGAAGGACTGAATGCCAGGCGAGTTGCCCGGGTTGTGGATGCCTGAGATGGTGGTGTTTCCCGTGATGGTGCCAGTGCCGCTGACGCTGGTGCTGGAGTCGGCGCTCAGGGCGCCGGTCAGGGTGCCGTTGACGACCAAGGCACCGCCGGTGGCGGATACTCCGGCGGTGGCGGTGAGATTGGCACCGCTGCCGATGGTGAAGTTACCGCTGCTGGAGGTGACTGCGCCGGTGACGGTGCCCGCGCCGTTCCAGTGACCGCCAGTCACCCCGAGGGTGCCGGCGATGCTTCCCGCGGATTGGTTGATGATCCCGCCGCCGGTCAGGGTGGCGTTGCCATGGACCGTGCCGCTGCCGGTCAGGATGCCGGCGGTGCCGATGTCCACGGCGCTGCTGGCATGGGTGGAACCGTCCAGTTGCAGGGTGCCGGTGGTGATGGTGGTCGCGCCGGTGTAGGTGTTGGCGGCGGAGAGCTGCCAGGTGCTTGCTCCAGTCTTGGTGAGCGAGACAGCGGCGGCGGTGTTGTCTTTGATGACGCCTTGGATTTCGTTGGCTGCCCCGGTGTAGCTGCCACCAAGGGTCAGCACACGGGCTGTCGTGGCGGCGGCGGTTGCCTGTGCGCTGAAATTGGCGTTGGTGAACGTGAGTTTGCCAGAGGCACTGTTGTTAAGAATGGTCGCTCCGCTCGTGTTGGCTGCGTTATTGCCGACTTGGATTTGCCGGTTGGTAGAGCTGCCGGTGGTGCCAATGTATTCAAGGGTGGCGGTGGCAGTATTGCCCAGACGGATCGAGGCAACGCCCGCTCCGGTGCTGCTGGCGGTTCCGGTATTCTCCAGCTTGGTGACTTGGATCGTCCCGGCATCCACGAGGAGTTGGCCGGTGAAGGTGTTGGCGGTGTTGCTGAGCGTCAGGGTGCCCACGCCCTGCTTGGTGAGGGCGAGGTTGTTCTCATTCGTGCCCGCGCCGCCGAGGGTGCCGGCGAAGGTGTTGCCACTGGCAATATTCAGCGTGAGCGCTGAGAGTGCGGCATTTCCGCCCACCACCGAGCCACCCAAGCCGGTCGTCGTCAGCGCGGTGAGGGTCTGACCCGCCGTCGTCGTGCCGCCGAGGACCAGTTTGCCGGTGGTGCCGGTGCCGCCCAGAACAACAGCGCCTGCGACTGCCAGACGATTTGCGGCTCCATCCAGGGCCAGCGTGCCGTTTTGAATCGTGGTCGTGCCGGTGTAGGTGTTGGTACCGGTGAGCGACAACGTGCCGTTGCCGGTCTTGGTGAGAGCGAAGGTGCCGGTGATGGGCCGATCTATCGTCAGATTTCCAGTGGTGGAATTCTGGGCGATTGCCAGATGGTTCGCCAAAATGATGCTGCCGGCAGTCGCGTTTGTGTTGGTGCCGATCCGGACATTCCCCGCACCGGAATCAAGCGTGATGGCT
>JBIPMR010000425.1:0-4241 GCA_044369025.1 Luteolibacter sp. | reverse complement strand
AGCCGGCCGCTATGCGCGCAACCCGGCACGGCGCAGCAACGACGCGATCTTCAACTACGCCGCGAATCACGCCAAGGAGCCGCCCTCGCTTCCCGAACTATTCCGCAAAAACGGCTACCGCACCGTCTCCCTCGGAAAAATTTCCCACCACCCCGGCGGCCTCGGCGGCAAGCAGTGGGACGACCCCCAACAACCGGAACTGCCGGACGCCTGGGACGTCCATGAAATGCCCTGCCCACCGTGGAAGAACCCGGTTTCCGCGATGCACGGCTATGCCAACGGCAAAGCACGCGGCCCCGGCACTTCCGGGATCGAACACGTCGACGGCGATGACAAAACCTATACCGACGGCTGGATCGCCGCAGCCGCCATTCGCCAGTTAGACGACCTCGCCAAGCGCGACCAACCGTTCTTCCTCGCCGTCGGCCTGATGAAACCCCACCTGCCCTTCGCCTGCCCGAAAAGCTATCGCGACCGCTACGACGACGTCAAACTACCCGCCATTCCCCACCCTGGCAAACCCGAAGGCCTCAGCACCTGGCATGGGAGCGGCGAATTCTTTCGATACAACCACGGCGGACGCAACCCGCGCAACGACGCCGCCTACGCCGACGAGGTCCGCAAATCCTACGCCGCCTGCGTCACCTATACCGACACCCAGATCGCCAAAATCATGGCCCGCCTCGACGAGCTCAAGCTAACGAAAAACACCATCGTCGTGCTCTGGGGCGATCACGGCTACCACCTCGGCGAACACGGCGTGTGGGGCAAACACACCTTGTTTGAAGAATCCCTGCGCGCCCCGCTGGTGATCCGCACGCCCGGGATGACCGCCGCGGGCGCCGCATCCCGGGCCGTTGTCGAAACCGTGGACATCTATCCAACGCTCGGCGCGCTCTGCAAACTGCAGCTCCCCAAAAAACTCGACGGCCGCTCGCTTGTAACACTCCTAGATGATCCGAAGGCCGGAGGCCACAGCGCCATCGCCTACGCACCCGGCAAAGAAACCCTCCGCAGCGACAGCCACCGCCTGATCCGCCATGGGGGCAAAGGGGCGAAGTCCGGCTACGAACTTTACGATCACCGCGCCGACCCCGGCGAAACCAAGAACATCGCCGGGCAACAGCCGGAACTCGTGCGTGAACTCGCGGCGGAGATCGACAGAAGACTTCGTTAGATCAACCGAGGATGCCGTTGACGACCTTGGCGATTTCCACGCCGGTGGGCTTCTGGTTGAGGCCTTGGAAGCGGAAGGTGAAGCGGTTGTGGTCCATGCCGAGGCAGTGGAGGATGGTGGCGTTGAGATCGCGGATGTGCACGGGGTTTTCAACGATGTTGTAGGAATAATCATCGGTCACGCCGTAGCTGGTGCCGCCTTTCACGCCGCCGCCGGCGAGCCACATGCTGAAGCAGCGGCCATGGTGATCGCGGCCCGCGCCGAGTTTGCCCTGGCTGTAAACCGTGCGGCCGAATTCACCGCCCCAGATGACGAGCGTGTCTTCCAACAGACCGCGCTGTTGGAGATCGGTGATGAGGGCGGCGGAGGCCTGGTCGGTGTCGCGGCACTGGTTGGCGAGGTGAAGTTCGAGTTTTTCATGCTGGTCCCAGCCACGGTGGAAAAGCTGGGTGAATCGAACACCACGCTCGGCCATGCGGCGGGCGAGCAGGCAGTTGTAGGCGAAAGTGCCGGGGCGGCGGGCGTCCTGGCCGTATAGTTCGAAGACCGAGTCCGGCTCGGCGGATAGATCGGCGAGTTCCGGCGCGGAGGTTT
The DNA here is from genome assembly GCA_044369025.1 of Luteolibacter sp. Taxonomy (GTDB): domain Bacteria; phylum Verrucomicrobiota; class Verrucomicrobiia; order Verrucomicrobiales; family Akkermansiaceae; genus Luteolibacter. Next base: position 2,470 of record JBIPMR010000425.1, on the reverse strand, counting down.
GCATGCGAAACGCCATTTCATACTGGGCGATGCGGGTGAGGGTTTCCGGGTCGGCCATCGCCTCGTGCTGGAGATGATTCAATCCTGCCAAATCATCGAGCATCGCGCGGCGGTCGCTGCGTGAGACGCCGGCGGGATTATTGATATAGAGCACGGGATCCTTACCGCTGCGGAATTGCACTCCCTGGTGATTGGAGGGAAGAAATCCACTGCCCCAGAGGCGCGAGAAAATCGGCTGGCCGGGATTTTTTCCCGTTCCTTGGGAAACGAGCACGACGTAAGCCGGCAGGTTTTCATTCATGCTGCCCAGACCGTAGGACACCCAGGAGCCCATGCTCGGATGACCGGGAAACTGTGATCCGGTGTTGATGAAAGTGATGCCCGGATCGTGGTTGATCGCCTCGGTGTGCATCGAGCGGATCACTGCGATTTGGTCGGCCACTTTCGAGGTGTAAGGCAGCAGGTCGCTGATCCACTGGCCGCTCTCGCCGCGCTGCTTGAAAGTGGCGAGGCTCTTGCAAACCGGGAAGTTCTTCTGCCCGGAAGTCATGCCTGTGAGCCGCTGGCCCTGGCGAATCGAGTCGGGGAGATCCTGGCCGTGCACGGCTTCGAGTCCGGGTTTATAATCGAACAGATCGATGTGCGAGGGCCCGCCGGATTGGAAAAGATAGATGACCCGTTTCGCCTTCGGCGCGAAGTGCGAACGGGCGTCCCCGGCGGTGAAGGATCTGGCATCGGCGGCGAGCAGCGAGCGGGCGGCCATCGCGCCGAGGCCGAGGCCGGTCATGCCGAGGAAACTGCGGCGGGACAGCGAATTGAGATGGGTTTCTAGCGGGTTCATGGCCGGTTGATGGATTCGTCGAGATTGAGCAAAGTGGCGCCGAGCATGGCATAGGCGGCCTGTTCCGCGGAGCCCGCCAGACTTTCCGCCGCGGCGGGATACTTGGAATAGCGCTCCAAATGCCGGGCGAGCGCGCGGGCGAGCAGTTCCTTTTCCGCCGCGGCTGGCGCACGACCGGTGACCAAGCGGAATCCGAGGGCGAGCCGCTCATCGGATGTCCCGCCACCTTCGGCGATCATCCGGCGTCCGAGCGCGATGCCGGCCTCGACGAATTGTGATTCGTTGAGAAGCACCAGCGCCTGCAACGGGGTGTTGGTGCTGCTTCTAACCACCGAACAGGTCTCGCGGGTGGGTGCGTCGAAAAGCGCCATCGCGGGCGGCGGCGAAGTGCGTTTCCAGAAGGTATAGATGCTGCGGCGGTGCAGCGAGGGTCCGCGCCCCGGATAGAACATTTGCGCGGTGAACGGTTTGTCATAACCGAAGTGACTGATTTCGCTCCACAGGTCCGACTGCGGCGGATGCACGCCGGGACCGCCGATCACGGGATTGAGCAGACCGCTCACCGCCAGCGCCTGGTCGCGGATGACCTCGGCGGGCAGCCGGGAACGCGGCGAGCGGGAAAGCCACTCGTTGCGCGGATCCTTCTCCAACTGCTCCGGCGTGGCGGCAGCCGACTGGCGGTAGGTTTCCGATGTTAGAATCACCCGCATCAGGTGGCGCAGGTCCCAGCCGTTTTCGATGAAATCGACGGCCAGCCAGTCCAACAGCTCGGGATGGGTCGGCCATGAACCTTGATTGCCGAAGTCGCCCGCGGTCTCGACCATCCCGCGGCCGAAAATCATCTGCCACATCCGGTTCACCGCGACGCGGGCGGTCAGCGGATGATCCGGCCGCGTGATCCAGCGGGCGAGATCGAGGCGGGTGGGATTTCCCGAGGCACCCAGCGGCGGCAGCACGGCGAGGGTTCCGGGACTCACTTCCTCCGCAGGTTGGTCATAGGCGCCTCGTGTTAGAATGTGGGTTTTGCGCAGCGCCGGCTTGTGATCCATCACCATCACGGTGGTTTTCCCTCTCGTTAGATCGGTTTTCACCGCCTTGATTTCCACATCCAGGGTCTTGAGCACCATGGCCATCCGCTCCGCCATCGGGCCCCCGGTTGCGATGAACGCCGCATTGATTGCCTGCCACTGGGCAGGTTGGCGCTCGCCGGGCGGGATGGCAAGCATGGCCGTGAGCTCCGCGGCTTTCGGGTCCGCCTTTTGGTTGGCCTCCCAAGACTCGCGCGCTTCGACGATCGGACCCGTAGGATGAAGTTTGAGATACTCGAGCTCGGCGACGCGATGATTCAGTCCCTGAATCCCGCCGTCGCCAAGTGGCGAGGTGTATTCCATCACCGGCGGGGTGCTGGCATTGGTGGCGCCTTTTCCGGGCTCGGACGAAGTGTTGAAAAACGCGTAGAATTGGAAGTATTCCTTCTGGGAGATCGGGTCGTATTTGTGGTCGTGGCACTGGGCGCACTTCATGGTTAGACCGAGCATGGAGGTAGCCACGGCGTCCACCTTGTCGAGGGTGTAGTTGACGCGGTATTCCTCGGCGATGGTGCCGCCTTCGTGGGTGTTCATGCTGTTG
>JBIPMR010000424.1:0-4249 GCA_044369025.1 Luteolibacter sp. | reverse complement strand
CGGCCCGTCCAACCCGGACGCGCAGAGACCCGCCATCACATTACCCAACCTCAACCCGGGCACCGGCCCAACCTAACCACCAACTCCAAATCATCATCCCATGCAAAACCAACTCACCACCTATCTGCTCGCCGGTTACGCCGGTCTCGCAGTCATCAGTTCCGAGGAATCGCGCGCCGAAGCGGAAATCGCCACCGCCTGCACTTCCCTCAAACGCAAACTCCACGCCTGGTCCTCCAGCGAGGGCCTGGTCGATACCAAGGAAGGCCGCGTCACCGCGTGCCCCGATCCGCTCGAAGCCCTCCAACTCCTCGACGGCATGTTCGCCGCCGACAGCCCGCGCCACGTCGTGTTGTTCCGCGACCTGCAACTCCACATGGACCAAAGCGATCCCATGCTCGTGCGCCGGATCAAAGACATCCTGCGCCTTGCCAAAGCCAACGGTCATTCCGTCATCCTGCTAGGCTGTCGGCTCAAGCTCCCTCCGGAACTCGAACACGAAATCACCCACGTCGATTTCAGACTGCCCGATCCCGCACGGCTCGGCGTTGTGCTCGATGGCATCCTGAAATCGGCGAAGTTGAAAAACGTCAACGAAGTTGTCCGGGAAGCCGCGTTGCAAAGCGCACTCGGCCTCACCACCACCGAGGCCGAAAATGCGTTCGCCCTGTCCGTCGTCGAAACCAAGGGCATCGACCACAAGGTCGTCGCCCGCGAGAAGGCTCGGACCTTGAAGAAGAATGGCTTGGTCGAAGTCGTGGAAGCCACCACCTCGCTCGACGACATCGGCGGCCTCGGCTTGCTGAAGGATTGGCTCGTTCGTCGCGGCGGTGCTTTCAGCGCATCCGCCAAAGCCTACGGACTGCCTGCCCCCAAAGGCTTGCTCATCGTCGGTATCCCCGGCACCGGCAAATCGCTAACCGCAAAGGCCACCGCCGGAGCGTTCGGTCTGCCGTTGCTGCGTCTCGACATGGGACGCGTCTTCGGTGGCATCGTCGGTCAGTCGGAAGCCAACCTGCGATCCGTCATCCAAACCGCCGAGGCCATCGCGCCCTGTGTGCTCTGGATCGATGAAATCGAAAAGGGCTTCAGTGGCTCACAAAGCAGCGGCAGCACCGACGGTGGCACGTCCTCCCGGGTGTTCGGCTCATTCCTGAGCTGGATGCAGGAGAAGAGCAAAGCCGTGTTCGTCGTGGCGACGGCGAATGATGTGTCGAAACTCCCGCCCGAGTTCCTGCGCAAAGGGCGCTTCGATGAATTGTTCTTCGTCGATCTGCCCGATGCTTTGGAGCGCGCGCAGATCTGGGACATCGTCATCAAGCGCCACGGCCGCCGGCCCACCGACTACGACACCGTTGTCCTAGCCCGCGCCTGCGAGCAGTTCACCGGAGCGGAGATCGAAGCGGTCTTTATCGACGCCATGCACGAGGCCTACGCCGAAGGCAAGGAGCCGGGACCGAAAGAGATCCTGGAAGCAATGACCCGCACGGTCCCACTGGCCAACCTCATGGACGGTCAGATCAGCGCCCTTCGCCATTGGGCGAAAGGCCGCGCCCGTGAAGCAGCCAGCCGCATCACACCCGCCCGCAATAGCCGGCGGATCGCAGAGGCGAATTGAAAACTTCGCCATCCGGGACGGTGGCCGACGTGTTGCACCAATGTCCTGATCCAGCAGCGGATTCGCGAAAGCCGTTCCGTTGATTGTCAGGAACCGTCCCCGATGGCTTGGGAGGAGTGGTGGGAGAAATCCCGCCACTCCAACCCACCTCAATCATTTCCCCACAACCGGCTCCTGTCAGTGAGCCAGGCCCTGCCGCCCGACACGCTCAAGCGCAGGCGGGCCATGACAAGGCCGCCATGGTGACCCACTCCCCCGGTTTCCATGGCGGCCATTTCGTTTACACCCTCTCCCCCAGCTAACAAACCAACCCCATCAAACATGCAAACCACCACCATCCAATCCGCCTCGCTCCACTACCGCGAAGGAAACTCCGACAAGGTCTATCAAGCCGCTGTCGAACCAAAGGACGACGGCTACATCGTGACCTTCGCTTACGGCCGGCGCGGCAACACGCTCAACACCGGCATCAAGTCCGATACTCCCTTGCCGCTCGAAACCGCGACCAGGCTCCTCAACAAGCTCGTCGCCTCGAAAGTGGCCAAGGGTTACCAGCCTGACGGCGAGGCCGCGAAACCCTATCAGCAATCCGGCGTGGAGGGACGCGACAGCGGCATCCGCTGCCAACTCCTCAACGCCATCGACGAAAGCGAACTGTCGCGCCTGCTCACCGGCAGGACGCATTGCCTCCAGGAAAAACACGACGGCCGCCGCCTCATGGTCCGCAAGCAGGGCGATACCATCACCGGCATCAACCGCCGGGGACTCGTCGTCGCTATTTCGGACGCCATCCGTGAAGCCGTCGAACACATCCCGTATGATGTGCTTATCGACGGCGAGGCGGTTGGTGACACGCTCCACGCCGTCGACCTGCTGGAAGTGAAGGGCAACGACTTCCGCCACCGCCGCTACATCGACCGTTTCTCTGGACTGATCATGGTCATACCTCCGAATCTCCCGGCACTCCGCTGGGTCAGCACCTCCATCGATCCCAACGACAAGGTGGAGATTTATGAGGAACTCCGGGCCACCAACCGCGAGGGAGTCGTCTTCAAGGAGGTCGATGCGCCCTACAGCGCGGGCCGTCCCAACTCCGGCGGCACCCAGTTGAAATACAAGTTCGTTGAGAGCGCGTCGTTCATCGTCACCGCCCGCAACGACAAACGCAGCGTCAGTCTCGGCCTGTTCGACGGCAACGAGTTGGTGTCCGCCGGCAATGTCACCATCCCTCCCAACCACGAGGTTCCGGCCAAGGGTGAAGTGGTGGAGTGTCGTTACTTGTATGCGCTGAAACAGAGCGGCAGCATTTACCAGCCCGTCTATCTCGGTAAACGCTGCGACATCCCCGCCGCGGAATGCTCCACCGACCAGCTCAAATACAAGGCGGCCAACGAAGCCGCCTGAGCCAGTCCATTTCGGTAAGGAAACGCCAGAGGCAAGCCCGGCAGCACGACACGCAACACAGCGCGACCGGGGTAACACGGGCCGCCATGAAGGAACCTCAAACCCCTTCATGGCGGCCATTCCTCCTCGCTTAGTGGGGGAGATTTCCATAAATCGAACGAACAAGAGACAGGCAGATGCCCGCCCCTCAACCCCAAACCCCCAATTGTTATGAACTCCCACTCTCAGACTCAAACATCTCCGCAATCTGATGAAGAACCACGCATCCGTGACTACGTCATGGCCTCGGCTCTCATCCTTGGGGCTTGCGCCAGCATCGCGATCGCGTTCACCGCCATCGGAACCTGCTTTGCGGCTGATGCTGCCATGAAACGGATCTTCCGGAGAGGAGGACGCCTCAATGTTCCACGATAAGGAAAACGGAATCTGGCACACGGTTTTCAACTTGTGCGCCAACTTCCTCCATTGGCTCGCCAGCAAGCTCGACCCGATTTGGCCGGGCGGAATGGATTACGTGAAGATCAACGTGATCCTGTTCTGCATCATCCTGCCAATCATCCTGATCGCCTCGCTGGCGCTCAATCTTGCTTACTGGCTAGACCTGCTCTAGCGCCATAGCACACGCCAAACAACGGGCCGCCTCGGATCTTTCCCCAATTGGGGAATCCGTGGCGGCCTTTTCGTTTTCAAATTTCCACCCCAACCAACCATGAAAATCAAAAGCGTTATCATCACCACCATGCCACGGCGAATGCCGGAAGGCATGTTCGATCCCATACCCGAGGTCATCGCGACCTTCGAGGACGGCTCCACCAAAAGCCTGTTCTCGTTCTTTCCCGACGAGGTCTCGTTCCAGTCCTCCGAGTTCATCGGACTCACCGAAGAAGAAGCCCACAGCCTCTTCCAACGCAAGGACACCACCTACCTCCGCTCATGAAACAACCGATCCCCCGCAACGGCACCGGCCCTCTCAAGGTCGGCGACCGCGTCCAGATCGTGCCCGAGTGGCAGGATCCGGGCGACGACCAATACGAGCGCTTCGTCATCGAAGTACCACCCGACTGCACGAGCGTCCGAATTCGCACCGTCGTCCCGGGCCTCGTCTTCCAACCCGGCGAATGGATTGAGGCCGACAAGCTCATCCTTCTCCCCCAATAACCTATAACTCCCAACCTATAACATCATCTACTCCATGAAAACCACCATCAAGGACAACGTCCTCCACAT
>JBIPMR010000423.1:0-4252 GCA_044369025.1 Luteolibacter sp. | reverse complement strand
GCCCTCGGCTTCATTTCTGCCAAATCCCGTCACTACAAACACCCGGACTGCAATCACCTCGTCGTTGAGTTCCCTCTCGGTCCGGTGTCACTCGGCGATGAGTACCCGGTGACGCCCGATGAAATGGTGGTCGAAGGCCGGACCATCCGAATTCTATCACCGACCGATTGTGTCAAGGACCGCTTGGCGGCATTTATCCATTGGGGTTCCCGCGATTGCTTTGATCAGGCCATCCTCGTTTGCCAGACTCAGAAAGAGCAAGTGAACCTCCAGACCGTCGCGGCTCGGTGCCAGCGCGAAGGAGGGGCAGTCGCCTTTGAAAAACTGCTTGCACGCCTCTCTGATTTTCCAACGCCCCCATGACCTTCACCGCCCCCGAGTGTTTCCTGCTCATCCCCGCGCTGGCCTTGGTCGGATGGTTCTGGCGCGGGCTGCGGTTGCAATCGCCGCTGCGGGCGCTGGTTTTGATCCTGGCGGTGCTCGCACTGGCCGGGCCGACGATCCGGCATCAGCAAAATTCGCTGGATCTCTATGTGCTGCTGGACCGCTCGGAGTCCACGGAGGATCTGATCGACAAGGGACTGCCAGAATGGAAGCGCTTGTTAGAAGAGTCGAAACCGACGCGCCACGACACGATTCATTATATCAACTACGCGGCGGAGGTCGCGGAGCTGGGCGCGGATGGATCGTCTTTCACCGGGTCCCGCAGACTCACCCGCAGCAGCCTGGCGCTGCAATCGATCGCCGCGCAAGCGGATGAGAAACGGCCGTCGCGCGTGCTGCTATTCACCGATGGCTATTCGACCGAGCCGCTGCAGGAAGCCGCCTCGCAGATGCAGGCGCGCGGCCTTCCGCTGGATTTCCGGCTGATCCGCGAGGAGCAGGAAAACGACTTCCGGCTCGCCCGCATGACCTTCCCGGAGCGGGTGCAGGTGGGCGAGCCGTTTTTGATTTCCATCACCGTCCGTGGCGCGGCGGATGGAACGTTCCCGCTCATCTTGCGGCGCAACGGGCAGGTGCTGACGGAATCCAGCGTGACGCTGGCCAACGGACTGGCCACCGTGGAATTCACCGACCGCATCCCGCGCGCCGGCGGTTATGAATATCAGGCGGAAATCCGCCCGCCCGACGACGCCCACCCGGGCAACAACCAGGCGACGCGCTGGATCGAAATCACCGGCGGCCCGCGCATCATCCTCGCCACGCACTATCAGGATGATCCGGTCGCCAAGGCTCTATCCGCTCTGGATTTCACGGTGGAAACCGTCACCGATCCCTCGCAGCTCAAACCCGGCCTGATCGCCGGGGCGCGGGCGGTGATCCTCAACAACGTGCCGGCCCACGAGCTGCCTAACGACTTCATGAAATCGCTCGATTTCTTCGTCCGCGAGCAGGGCGGCGGGCTGCTGATGGCCGGTGGCGAGCACTCATTCGGCTCGGGCGGTTATTTCCAATCGCCCATCGACGCGCTGCTGCCGGTTTCCATGGAGTTGAAGTCCGAGCATCGCAAGTTGGCCGTCGCGCTGGCCATTGTGATGGATCGCTCCGGTTCGATGAGCGTGGGCATCGCGGGGGGCAAGACCAAGATGGACCTCGCCAACGCGGGCGCGGTGAACGCCATCGAATTGTTAGGACCGATGGACCAGGTGGCCGTGTTCGCCGTGGACAGCGAGCCGACCACCGTGGTGCCTCTCACCCGGATCGGAAAAAAGCAGGCGGAGCTTGGCGAACGCGTGCGCAAAATCAAGTCCGCGGGCGGCGGCATTTTTGTTTATAACGGGCTGAAGGCCGGTTGGGACGAGTTGAAAAAATCGCCGGCCGGGACGCGGCATTTGATTTTGTTTTCGGATGCGCAGGATTCGGAAGAACCGGGCGATTACAAAGACTTGATCCAGAAAATGACGGATGAAGGTGCGACGATTTCGGTCATCGGTCTGGGCACGGACAAGGATGTGGACTCCGCCTTGCTGGAGGACATCGCGAAGCGCGGAAACGGCCGGATTTTCTTCTCCAACGAGCCGATGGACATCCCGAAAATCTTCGCGCAGGAAACCGTCACGATCGCCCGCTCCGCCTTCATCGAGGATCCGGTGGGCGCGCAGCCCACCGGGCGGTGGTCGGAGATTTCGCCAAAACCCACGGAGTGGTTCAAGCAGGTAGACGGCTACAATCTTTCCTACGCGCGGGAGGATGCGACGGTCTCGCTGGTCTCGACGGATGATTACCTGGCACCGCTGGTGGCGCACGCGCGGCGCGGCTTGGGACGCAGCGCGGCGGTTTCGTTTCCGTTAGGCGGTGAGTTTTCCGAGTCTGCCAGAACGTGGCCCGGCTACGGGGATTTCCTGCAGACGATGGGCCGCTTTCTGATGGGCGAGGACACGCCGCCCGGGATCGCCCTGCGGCACCGCCTTGATGGCACGCGGCTCACTTTGGATTTGTTATACGACCCGGAAACCTGGTCGCAAAAACTCTCCGCAGCGCCGCCGAAGGTCCGGATCAAGGACGACCGCGGCGGCCCGGTGATGGATCTGGCGTGGCGGCGGATCGCCCCCGGCCATTTCTCGCTGACGCGGGATCTCGATGAAGGCAGCGTCGTGCGCGGGGCCGTGCAAGTCGGTGGCAACGCCCTGGCTTTCGGTCCGCTGAGCGTCGGCTCCTCCGTCGAGTGGGCCTTCGAGCCGGAGCGCCTGGCGGAATTGCGCGCCGTGTCCGCACAGACCAAAGGTCGCGAGCTGTTGGATCTATCGAAAGCGTGGCTGCGTCCGACTTTCATTGCGGAAACCTCGCTGAGCCTGCCCCTCGGGATCGCCCTGTTGCTGGCCATCCTCGCCGAGGCGCTGCTCACCCGGACCGGCTGGAAACTCCCGCAACTCGCATTGCCTAACCGGGCTCCGCGAGAGCCGCGGATCAAGCCCGTCAAGGTGGAGGTGGCGAAGGAAACTCCCGTGTTCAAAGCGACTCCGCCGCCGGTGGAGTCGCCGCTAACACCCGTGGAGGAATCCGCGCGGCGGTCGCGCTTTCAACGGGCGAAGGACAAGAAGTAGTTCCTCAAGGCACGGTCACCGCGATGTCCTGGGTGGTCGATGTGCCATCGAGATCGGTCGCCTTCACCCGCAGCGTGGTGCTGCCGCTGGCGACGCCGTTGATGGTGATGTTGGTGCCGCTGATCGTGGCGGTGGCGATTGCCACGTTCTGGCTGAGCACTTCGTATCGGAGAATGGGCGCGGCCGTCACCGAGGTGATTTTGACTAACAGAGATGGATCCATTGCCTCTGGTGCTTCGGCGGCGTTCATCGGCACCGATTCCAAAGTCCGGGAAGCGCCCCCGAGCGGGACCTGATAGTTACGGGTCGGCAAGCCGTTGATGGCGGATAGGATGACCATTCCGGCATCCGGAATGCGCCCGAAAACGGTGAAACCTTCGTTCTGTTCGTCGAGGTTGGAGGCGTTCAAATCGCTGACGTTCACGAAGAACTCGGAGGTCGCGCTGTTGGGGCTGCCGCCGACTTTTGCCATGGCCACGGTTCCGGCGAGGTTGGAGATGCCGGGCTCGTTGGTCACTGCGGCGTTTTTACTAACCGAGGTGAAACCCGCGGCGGTATGTCCGTAGCCGCCGCCTTGGATGATGGAAAGCGCGTCGGTGAGCGAGGCCACGGAACGATGGAAGAACGTGTTGGTGTAGCGGCCGGCGTCCACGTAATCGAGGAAGTTGTCCACCGTCAGCGGCGTGGCGAGCGAGTGGAGAATGATGTCAAAACTGCCCATGCTGGTGTTGAACCGCGCGGCGCTGGCGGTGTCGGGATCGGCGAATTTTCCGCTCAGGGAGACGGTCGCGCTGCCGGTCGGAGTCACCTCCACCGGCGCGAATGACTGGACGACCAAAGGCGCGGCGGGCGGCCGGATGATCCGCAACACCAAGGTCCGGGTGGCCACCGAGGCGTCGTTGAACGTCGCTTGCAAGGTCACGGATTTCACGCCCTCCTCGGTGGGAGTGCCGGTGATTTTCCGCAACGCCGGATCAAACACCAGCCCGGCAGGCAGGCCGGTGACGGCGAGGTTGCTCAAGGCGCTGGCACGTGAAATCACGACCTCGTAAACAAACGAAGTTTGATAGAAAATCGGCGGATGCAGATCGCCGGCGATCCCATCCTTGGTTAGAACCTGAATGGTCGAAGTGTAGGCCGACTTGGCTCCGGAAAAAAAGTCGGCCGCCCGGACCCGGCATTCATGGAGCACTCCGGGTTTCAACCCG
>JBIPMR010000422.1:0-4253 GCA_044369025.1 Luteolibacter sp. | reverse complement strand
GCCATGCTCCGCGCCCTCAACGTGGCCGCCGATTCCACCCGCCCATCCCCCGCCGCCCCGTGAAGCCGCTGCCATCCCATCCATCGCTCGAGCTTCTCCCCGAAGGCGCGGTTTTCCTGAAAAACTCCGCCACGCTCATCGTTGCCGACGTCCACCTCGGCAAGTCCGCCGCATTCCGCGCGAAGGGCCTGCCCATTCCGGAAGGCGACAACGCCCGCGACCTTGCCAGATTGTTAGACCTCTCGAAAAAACTCCATGCCGCGCAGCTCGTCATCGCCGGCGACCTCTTCCACGCGCCTTCCGGAATCACGCCGGAGCTTGAGCACGCACTCCATGATTTCCTCCGCGACCTTGCCATCCCGGTCACTCTGATCATTGGCAACCACGATCTCAGAATCCCCGGACTCGCGCCATCGCTGCGCCGGGTTCACGATCTCGTTTTGGAAGAAAACATCCGCGTCATCCACGATCCCGCCGGGGCCACGGGAGAGTTTCTCCACCTTTCCGGGCACTGGCATCCGGTCGTGAAAATCCCCGACGGCAAGCGCACCTCGTTGCGCCTGTCTTGTTTCCTGCTCCGCGAAAACACGCTGGTTCTACCCGCTTTCGGCAGCTTCACCGGCGGCGCGATCATCGATTCCACCCCTCGCGACCGCGTCTTCGTCGCGCTCCGCGATCAGGTCATCGAACTGCCCGCAGCGTTGATTTCCTGAAACCGGCAACCAGACATTCTCGGTTTGCCATTTCGCGGAATCCAGCTAGCTTCCGCCCCTTCCCCACGACTCCATGACCACTTCCGAAAAGCTCGCGCAACATGTTCTTCCCACTTACGGGCGGTTTCCGCTCGTCCCCGTGCGAGGAGTCGGCGCCCGCCTCTGGGACGATGCCGGGAAAAGCTACCTCGATTTCTGCATGGGCATCGCTGTTTGTTCACTGGGACACTGCCACCCGCGCCTAACCGAGGCGATCCGCCATCAGGCGGGCGAGCTGCTGCACGTCTCCAACCTCTATCAGATACCGTTGCAGGCGGAGCTTGCGGAGGAAATCAACGTCCATCACGTCCGCATCCCGGGGAAAGTCTTCTTCTCCAATTCCGGCGCGGAAGCCAACGACGGCCTGATCAAATCCGCGCGCCGCTTCGGCCGCAAACGCCCGCAGGCGGATGGCACCCAGCGGTTTGAAGTAGTCACGTTCTTGCAATCGTTCCACGGCCGCACGCTGGGCTCGATGTCCGCCACCGGCCAAACGAAAATCCAGGATGGCTTCGACCCGCTGCTTCCCGGATTCCGCTACCTTCCCTTCAATGACATCGCGGCGCTGGAAAATGCGGTGCGCCCTGAAACCGCCGCCATCCTGCTAGAACCGATCCAGGGTGAAGGCGGCGTCAATCCCGCCACGCCCGGGTTCCTGCGCGCGGTGGCGGATCTTTGCAAAAAACACGACCTGCTGCTCTTCTTCGACGAAGTCCAGGCGGGCTTCGGCCGCTGTGGCGATGCGATGGCCTGGCGCATGATCGCTCCGGAAATCAAACCGGACGGCATCTCATGGGCCAAGGGCATGGGCGGCGGCATACCGATCGGCGCGTTCTGGCTCAGCGACCGCGCGGTCGATGACAGCGGAGTCGCGCTGTCATCGCTGATGGGCCCCGGCTCGCACGGCTCCACCTACGGCGGCAACCCGCTCGTCTGCGCCGCGTCGCTCGCCGTGCTGCAGGAAATCCGCGAAAAAGAGCTCGCGATGAATGCGATCCTCCAGGAAGTCCGCATCCGCGAGACCGTGAAGTCATGGAACCTGCCAGTGGTCACCGAAGTCCGCGGCAACGGTCTTTTGTTAGGCATCGGTTTGGACCCCGCACTCATCCCGACTCCCGAGGGCAAAACCCCGGCGCTGGTGGTGGTGGACAAACTGATGGAACGCGGCCTGCTCGCGCCTCCGGCAGGCCCTAACACCCTCCGCCTGCTACCTCCGCTCAACGTCACCGAATCGGAAATCGACGAGGCACTCGTCGTGATCCACTCCGTCCTCGCCGAATTCTAACATTCTCATGAAGCATCTTCTTTCCATCCAGGAACTCACCGCCAGGGAAATCGAACGCCTGCTGGACAGCGCCGCGCACCTCAAGCTGGAGCGCGGCCGCGAAGGCCAGCCGCTTGCCGGGCAGACGTGGGCGCTGATTTTCACCAAGTCCTCCACCCGCACCCGCGTGTCCTTCGAGGTCGGCATCCGCGAGCTCGGCGGCTTCCCGATGTTTCTCTCGAAAAACGACATCCAGCTCGGCCGCGGCGAGCCGATCAAAGACACCGCCCGCGTGCTCGGCCGCATGGTCCACGGCGCCATCATCCGCACCTTCGCCCAGCAGGACGTGGTGGACTTCGCCGGCTATTCCGGCATCCCCACCATCAACGCCCTGACCGACGACGAACACCCCTGCCAAATCCTCGCCGACCTCCTGACCATCCGCGAAAAACTCGGCGGCTGGGAAGGCCGGAAAGTCGCTTTCATCGGCGATGGTTTTTCCAACATGACCATTTCCTGGATGTGGGCCGCCAAACACCTCGGCTTCGAGCTGGCGATCGCCTCGCCCGTCTCATGCCAGCCACCCGCCGAGTTCCTAACACTGCTTGATGCGCCGAATGTCTCGGTCACCGCCAGCCCGCAGACCGCCGCGGCGGACGCCGACGTCATCAACACCGATGTCTGGCTCTCGATGGGCCAGGAGGATCAGAAGGACAAGGAAACCGAGTTCGCAGGCTTCCAGGTGAACTCGGAACTGCTCGCCACCGCCGCGCAGGGCCACATCGTGCTCCACTGCCTCCCCGCCTACCGTGGCAAGGAAATCAGCGAGGCAACCCTCGAACTCCACGCCGACACGATTTTCCAGCAGGCTGAAAACCGCCTCCACGCGCAGAAGGCGATCCTCGTCGCAATCGCCACATGACAAACCCCGCGCTGGCATTCCACGAGAGCCGTCGCTAACTTCCGCAAGTGATCGCACGGCAAAAGATCAAGTATCCGGTTTCCCCCTCGCTGCGGCAATATCTCTATCATTTCGACCGCCAGCGGGACATCCCCAACGTCTATGACGAACTCTGCCGGTTCAGCGGGGCGATTCCTTACGAAAATCCCTCCGGCCACGAAACGCTGTGGCTCACCGTGATGTATCCGCCGGAGGTCTTCGCCGAGCTCCTGCCGCGCCTGACCAGCATCTACACCGAACTCAAACTCGGCCGTGATGCCGAGCAGCACGAGCACCTCCGCGTGGACCGCATCGACTTCGGCGACTTCGGAAACTCTAAACCCTTCCGCATCCGGATCACCAATCTCTTCAACGACAACTCGGACTACTATTACGTGAAACAGGCCGACGCCTCACGCATCTACGGCCTCGAGCTCGAGCACATCCTTTCCCCGAACCGCATCAACTATCTGATCAACGGCAAGACCCTGATCGAAGAACACATCGCCGGAGTCCCGGGCGACGCCTTCCTCCGCGATTATCTTTCCCAGCCCGGCCTCAACAAAGTCCGCATCGCCAAGGAATTCACCAAATTCACCGAGCGCAGTTTCATCCGCCTGCTAGGAGACATGCGCAGCGTGAACTATGTCGTCGATATCACGCCCGATTTCGAGGAAGTCCAATACCGGGTGCGCGCCATCGACTTCGACCAGCAATCCTACGAGGGCAACGGCAACGTTTACCTCGCCTTCCGCTTCAACTCCAACCGCAAGATCACCCGGCTCGCCTTCGAGGTGCTCAACCGCAAGAGCATCGACCAATACGTCGCCGAAGAACACGCGCAAATGGCCCGCCGCGCCAAGGTGGAAAGCGGCCGGCTCCGCGCCTTGCTCGGCATCATGCGCCGCGAGGACATCGCCCCGCGCGAGCACGTCGGCACCCTCGCCCGCGAATTGGACCGCATGCACGCCACCAGCGGCTTCGGCGATTGCCACTCGATGGGCGAACTCACCGCCATGCACATCTCGCTCATGTTAGATGTGAAACCGATCGCCTGACGGCAGGAGCATCGCGGCCGCATCCCTGACGGCTTCCGCACGGACGGCTGCTTTTCACCGCCCCACCGCCCGTCCCGCCACCTCCCTCAAAATCACCGGCCTTTTGGGATTCCGCAGCAAACGATCCGCCGATACCGCCCGTTCACAGTCGGACAATTGCAGGGCTTGTTTCTCAACGATCACTGCTTCCATAAGCAGCCAGACTAAATCCATGGCAACCCCGGCGCAATCCCCGAGTT
>JBIPMR010000421.1:0-4256 GCA_044369025.1 Luteolibacter sp. | reverse complement strand
CAGCCGTCGCGGTCGGGCGGTTCCGGCATCCGGCGGGGAATGCGCCGGGCGTAGTCATATTCGTGAAGGCAGCGCATCAGCGTGTGAGATGCGAGGAAGCCGGAATGCCAAGTTCCTATTAGTTCACTAGAGACTTTTTTTGTCTCTGAAATGAATTGGAAAGTGCAAGGGTGCTGCTAAGTTTCCGCGTTGTTGTTTCGATAAGCGACACCTCCACGAGAATCCGATCCGCCCGACTCTCCAAACCAAGACACCCGAAAGCACCCTCATGCCGCGAACTCCACTGGCCCTGTTTTCCTTCCTCGGGCTGATCGTCATCGCATCGGCGGCGGAGAAAACCTACCAACCTAGCTGGGAATCCCTCGACCAGCGTCGGACGCCCGAATGGTTCCTCGATGCCAAATTCGGGGTGTTCATCCATTGGGGTCTCTATTCGGTGCCGGCTTGGGGAACCAAGGGCGAATATGCCGAGTGGTATTGGAACCGGATGGCCGATAAAAAGCCTGAAAACCCTTGGTGGCAGTTCCACCGGAAAAACTACGGCGCGAACTTCGAATACAAGGATTTCGCCCCCCTATTCAAGGCGGAACTCTTCGATGCCAACCAATGGGCCGATCTCTTCGTCCGGGCCGGGGTGAAATATGTCGTGCCCACTTCAAAACACCACGAGGGGTTCGCATTGTGGCCCAGTGCCGAGGCCACCCGCGCCTACGGCCAGCCCTGGAACGCCGCCGAAATCGGCCCGAAGCGCGATCTGCTCGGAGAACTTGCCGGAGCCACACGCGAGCGCGGTTTGAAGTTCGGCATCTACTACTCGCTCTATGAATGGTTCAACCCACTCTGGCTGACCGACCGCAAGCGTTATGTCGCCGAACATATGACGCCGCAGTTCAAGGATGTCGTCACCCGCTACAAGCCATCGATCATTTTCAGCGATGGCGAATGGAACATGACCTCCAAGGAATGGAACAGTGAAAATCTGTTGGCCTGGCTGTTTAACATATCCCCTTGCAAGGATGACGTTGTCATCAACGACCGCTGGGGCAAGGAAACCCGGCACAAGCACGGCAGCTACTGGACCACCGAATACGCCGCCGGCCTCCAGGATGGAACCCACCCGTGGGAGGAAAGCCGCGGCATGGCCGATTCCTACGGCCTCAACCGCGCGGAACGGTTCGAGGACTACAAAAGCGCCCGCGAGTTCATCCTTGTGCTCGCGGACCTCGTCAGCCGCGGCGGAAATCTACTGCTGGATATCGGTCCGGCGGCGGATGGCACCATTCCGCCGCTCATGGAGCAGCGGCTCGTCGAAATTGGAGATTGGCTCAAGGTCAACGGCGAGGCGATCTATGGTTCGCGATTCGCCGGACGTTCCTGCCAATGGACGGATGGCACCCTGCCCAAACAGGAGTATGGCGAGTTCAAGGTGAAATACAGCCTGCTCGATCAAGTCGGTCAGGCTTCCAAAAACGGCGTCGCGGTCAAACAGGTCTTCTTTACCAAAAAGGCAGATGCCCTCTATGCCATCACAGTGGGCTGGCCGGGAGAAACCCTCGTTTTGAAAAATGTAAACGTCCCTGCCGATGCATCAGTGTCCCTGCTTGGCATGCCGGACAAGCTCGAGAAATCCATCAGCGGAACCACGCTTACGATCACCACGCCAAACATCGCGCCTGACGCGGCACCCTGCCAACACGCCTACACCTTCAGGATTTCCGGTGGAGAATTGCCGCCAACCGAAGACCCAACCCTTCCCACACCATGAGACGTCAACTTATTCCAATCGCCCTGGCGATCTTTTGCCTCAATCCTTTGCTGGGGCAAATACCATCATCCAACAAGCCACAAGGATCGGAGGCCGCCAACGCAATGAGCGAGGCCTACTGGAACATCTGGAATCCCGAGGTCCAGTCGAGGATCGACCAGGATATCGAGAAAAACCGCAAGGCCGATGCCACGTTCCGGATCGAAGGCGTCCCTGCGGGCGCGGAAATAAAGATCGAGCAGCTTTCCCATGACTTTATCTTCGGGGCGCATATCTTCAATTTCAACCAACTGGGGACGAACGAACGCAATCGCAAGTACAAGGATCTCTATGGTAACCTGTTCAACTCGGCCACCATCGCCTTCTATTGGAAGAACTTTGAGATGCAGCCGGGCGAGCCACGCTACAAGGAAGCCATGCGGGACACCGAAGCCTATTGGAACGACGTGAAAGAGCCGAAAAAAGAGCCCCACTGGCGTCGTCCGGCCGCAGATCCGGTCGTCGAATTCTGCGAAAGCAAGGGCATCCGCCTGCATGGACACACCCTGATCTGGGGCAACCGCGTTTGGCATTTTCCTCAGTGGGTCTTCGATCAATTCTGCCCGGCGGACGAGAAACAGAAACTCATCAAGCTGGGACCGGACGGCATCAAGAAGCTGACTCCCGCACAAATCGCCGGGGTGGCGCCAGGCTACAGCCAAGAAATGAAGCGGCTCTACGAAAAGCGTGTGGTCGAGTTGGTGGACCACTATCAAGGCCGGCTGCAAAGTTGGGACGTGGTCAATGAAAGCTCCATCGACTTTCACGGGACCTCCGTCACGGGCGACGCGGTCACCAAGAGCGGATTCCATATCCTGATGCCGGGCGATTACACCTATCAGGCGTTCAAAACCGCAGACCGGGAGTTTCCCAAGAGCGTCCTGCTAAACATCAACGACTACGCCAACAACGTCACCTACGCGAATCAGACCAAGGACCTGCTGGAAAACGGTTGCCGGATCGATATCCTGGGATCGCAGATGCACCTGTTCGATCCGAAGCAGTGCCTCGATATCGCGGATGGCAAACCCATTGAAACACCAACGCAAATCCGCCAAAGAATGGAGATTCTCGCCAAGGCGGGCCTGCCGATTCACCTGAGCGAGATCACCATCACTTCCCCGGGAGACGACGCGCGCGGACGGGAGATCCAGGCTGTCGTTGCGCGCAACATGTATCGGCTCTGGTTCAGTCTCAAACCCATGATGGGCGTTACGTGGTGGAACGTGGTCGATGACTGCGGAGCTCCGGGAGAGCCTGCGATATCAGGGCTGTTCACTCGCAACATGGAACCCAAACCCTCGTATCATGCACTGGACAAGCTGATCAACCAGGAGTGGAAAACCCGGATGACGGTCAAAACAAGCGATAACGGGAATGTGAACTTCCGCGGTTTCAAAGGCCGCTATCAGGTGAGTTGGACGGACAAGTCAGGGAAATCGCGCCGGGCCGAATTCCACCTCGCACAGGACGGCGACGGTCTTAAGCCAAAACCATAACCGTCAAACACCTGGTAAGGCACATGAAGCTCCTACTTCTATCACTGATCATCTCAATGGGTGCAACTTCGGCTCAAATCCAAAGCCCTGCCGGAAATTCCCCGGGCAAATATATTCCACGAACCATGGCGTTGCTCGAGTCCGCGACGCCACAGCGACGGACACCCGTGCGGATCTTGTTCTATGGTCAATCCATCATCGGCAGCGGATATGCCGACATCGCCATCAGAAAACATCTGAACGAAAAATATCCCAATGCCAGAGTGGAAATCAGAAACGCTGCAATCGGCGGCTATGAAGCACCGAAACTCAGCAAAACCTCATGGGCCGATCTCTATCCATTTTACCCGGACCTGGTGGTCTTCCATGTCTATGGTGGAAGGAATGGCGAGCTTGAAGAAATATTTCGCAATATCCGGACTTACACCACCGCGGAGGTTCTGACTTGGACCCACCATGTGGACAACCTCGGCATTGACGAACAACGCGCCAAGGATGCCGATTGGCAGAAGGAACTGGCCACAAAATATGGGCAGGAAATTGTGGATGTAAGGTTATCCTGGAAACAATATTTGAAGGATACCGGCAAGCAGCCGGAAGATCTGCTCGAGGATCAAAAAATTCACCTGAATCAAGAAGGAGGGGCACTGCTAGGCAGGCTCTTGGTGGCGCACTTCCAAGCGTGCCCGACCGCTTCCCGTGACTGGGAGCAACGAGTGAAAACCTTCAGGATCTCCGAGCCCCATCCGGAGATCAAGTTTGATGAAAAGGCGTGGGAAAAATCCGGCGACGGTCGTGTGTCCACGGCTTCCCGGCCATTGCGAATTAACTTTACCGGCAACCGGGTTGACCTGATCGGCCTACCTTCCGTGCCGGGGGCTGGCACCGCAAAAATCCTCGTTGATGGACAGGCACCATCCCAAATCACGGAAACTTATGCGGTGAGCCGATCC
>JBIPMR010000420.1:0-4257 GCA_044369025.1 Luteolibacter sp. | reverse complement strand
CTCGACGCGGTCCCTGGAGTAGAGTCGGTAATCGGCGGTCCAGTCGCGGTTTTGGCCACCATGGGTGCAGATGAGATTGGTGACGGTGCTTTTATCGGAAGTGAGGAGGGTGCCGAGCATGTGCCGGACGAGCATCTCGGCGCAGCTTTCGCTGGCGGAACCGATGAGTTGTTGAAGGCGCTCGCTCAGGAGCGGGGAGGAGTTTTTTTTTGAATGTCGACGGGGTTGGGCGGGACGTCCTTGCGGGCGAGGATGAGGTGTCGCTTGTCAGCGATGATCCACTCGACGGTTTCGCCCTTGGTGAACTCCATGGCTTGGGCGACGGCGGAGGGGAAGTTGATGTAATACTGCTCGCTGGCCTTGCGGCTGATGAGTTGGACTTTGGTTGGGAATCCCATGCGGGAAATCTAGTCATACAACTAGATAAAAGTCCAGCAAATTCGAACGATTGAGAGGAATGGAAAAGTTTACCCCGTGTGGTTTGTCTAGTCAGGGGCCAAACTCCAGCCGTGGGTTGAAACCCACGGCTGCCCTCACCTGTCACTCCGTGACACATCCGCCTGGCCTCGAGTCGGCGGCGCTGGCCGGCCCGGTCAGATGCCGCGCAGTTCGACCGCTTCTTTGGAATTTTCGATCTCCTGGATCAGCGAGTTGATTTGATTGATCACCGGCTGGAGCCCTTTCGCTTCCGGGTGGTTGGTTAGGTCTTTTTCCAGCTGGCGGAGTCGCGGCAGCATGGGCTTGGCGGCACCGCCGTAGCTGGCGAGGGTTTTCAGGCAGCTTTCGATCCGGTTCCTCTTGCCCCATCTTTCGATGTCCATGACATCGAGGCAAAGTGGCATGCCCTCGCGGATGTGGTGGCGGGCGAGCAATTCGAGGCCGCTGAGGCGGATGCCGTCGGCGAACATGATGCCGCTGGGCGATGGCTTGACGATCGCTTCATGGATGGCGGGCAGCAGCGGCTTGATTTCATCGAAACCCAATTGTTGATAGACATTGCCGATCTGGCCGCGGGCGCGTCCGTCCTGGTTTTGCAAACCGGCGGTCACCGCCTTGCGGAGGAGGTCGCGGTCCACGCCGTCGAGCGAGTTCTTGAGCATGATGCCGAACACGGAAAAACAGAGGTAACGCTGCTCCATGCCGCGCGGATCGGCCGCGGTGGGTTCTTTGGCAAGCTTGTCTAACAATAAAGGCAGCGTGGACATGGCGGGCTTGCCGATGTGGGCGAGCGTTTCCGCCGCCTTGACGCGCAACCAGAGATCGTCGTGTTGCAACAAGGCGGTCAGCTTGCGCACGGCGGGGGCGGAGTCGGCCTTGAGCAGGATGAGCGCCTCGCAGGCGCCGTAGCGCGCGTCGAGCTCGGGGGCGTCGAGCATCTTCACCAGTGCGGCGACCGGCTTCGCGCCCTTGCGGCGCTGGATCGCCATGGCGGCGCGCTCGCGGACCGGCGGCGACCAACTGGCGAGACGTTCTAGCAATTGGTCCGGATTGAGCGAGTCATAGGCGCCGGTCCGGTTTTTGTTGCTCCAGCCGCGCCCGTCGCTGATCAAATCCTGCGCCGCGGCGGGATCGATCTGCGGCGCCAGGGCCGGCCGCTTGCCGGTTAGAAGGATCTTCTTGAGCGGCATCGCGTAGGCGAGCAGATAGCCGCCGGTGGCATCCCAGCCGCCGAAACTGTCGTTTTTCATTTCCGGCGGTCCCTGATGGGGGAAACTTCCGTTCCAGGCGCGGGCGAGATCGAAATACCATGCGCCGAATTCCTTCATCCACGCGCCGGTGGCGTGGGGGCCGGACTGCGCCACGCCCGGCAGCGACCACAGGATGTTGGTGAAATTCCCGGTGTGCCCGCAATCGCGCTCGGGGCCATGCGAGGCGGTGCTCATCCGCGAGAAGAATTCCGCGCCGTTTTTCTCACCGAGGAAATTGAACATCACCGCCGCCATGCCGCACTTGCCGTTGTCCTCGTGGGTTTGGGTCCAGGGTTGGTGATCGCCGTAGGGCACGGCACCCTTGCCGATGTAGAAACGCATCAGCCGCGCGCTGCGCTCGATGGCAAGCTCGACGGCGGGATCCTTGACTCCGGCGCTGCGGGCCATCATCAGTGAAATCGTCAGCGGCACGCCGGGCGCGTTCATCATCCCGTAGCCGACGAGCCTTCCATCGGGACCGGCGAACTTGTGTCCCCATGAGCCGACGATGCTCTGGCCCGTGGCGGATGAAATGGCGAGACGCTCGAGACCCTGCTTGAAGGAATCATCACCGGTCGCGATCTGATATTCCGATAGAAGCATGATCACATAGGCATAATACCAGGTTTGCATCGCGCTGGCGGAATAGCCGGACGCCCACCCGGCCTCCTTTTTGACCAGCGGCAGGTATTGCCGCTCGCCGCTGGCAAGCAGGGCGAGGGCGTTGAGCGAACGGGTGATGGGGTTTTGCTTTTTCGCGTAGGCGGCCTCCTGCATGCGCTCGGCAAGCGCCTTGCAG
Organism: Luteolibacter sp.; assembly: GCA_044369025.1. GTDB lineage: Bacteria > Verrucomicrobiota > Verrucomicrobiia > Verrucomicrobiales > Akkermansiaceae > Luteolibacter. The sequence goes on along the minus strand of JBIPMR010000420.1, from coordinate 1,770 downwards.
CCTTGTTCGAAGATGCGTTGCGACTTCGGGCAATGGTAGGGCGCGGTGGCGCTATAGGTGCCGAGGACCGGGAGTTTGACGACGACCTCGGAACTGGTTCCGTCGCGCCAGCGGGTGAGCGTTAGATTTCCGCCGCCGGCTTCCGATTCGGCGGTGGTGAGCGCCCTGGCGAATTCGACGCGCGCATCCCGGGAAAACGCTTTGCCGCCGCCGCCGAGGATGACGTCACCCACCGCGAGCGCGCCATCGGCGGGCGAACCTTTGTCCACCTGGGTGATTCCGATCTGGCGGGCTCCGCTGGTTTCAAGCTTGTCACTGAACATCCAGCCGCGCGCGCCGGTGGCACCCAGCGTCCAGTCGTGGTTGGCACCCGCGGGGATTTTCTCACTTTTCGTTAGATCAACCGGAGCCATGCGGCCCTTGGGTGCGGCGGTGGCCGGACCGGCGGCGGCGAGCAGCGCAGCGAGGACGACTGCGGAGAAAAGATTGATTCGGGTGTTCATGGAAAGGATCGTTAGAAAGTGGATGATTTGGCTCCCAGCAGTTTGACCATCTCGCGGCCCATGGCTTCGCCGACGTTGATGTAGGTTCCGGCGTTGCCGTTGTAGTGGCCGTTGCCGCTACCGCCGTTAGACAAAGGATTGGAATAAACCGTGGCGACATTGCCCTTGAACTCCTTGTGCTTGCCGGTCGCGCCGTCCACCGCGAAGTGGGCGTCCAGGATTTTGCCGCCATTGCCTTCGCTGCCCTTCTTGGTTTCGCCCAAGGTGGCGAGCACGAACTTGGCGTTAGGAGCCTCGAAATCCTTGCGCAATTGTTTGATGAACTGGACGAGATTCTGCTCGTAGCGGGCGGCGTGCACGGGGTTGCCACCGTCCTTTTCGCCCTGCCAGAAAACAAACCCGGCGACCTCGTATTTGGTGGCTCCTGGATAGGTGTCGCCAATTTCAGCTAGAGCCGCCTTGGCATTGGCGGTGTCGTCGTCGTATTGCTTGCCGGCATACCATCCGGCTTCTTTCGGTTCGGTGCCTTTGGCCCACTTGTCTTGCGGATCCTTGTAGCCGGCATAGATCATGCCGCCTTCTTCAAACCGCTCGCTGCCCGGCGGCAGGAGATCCCAACCCAGGCTGCGGTTGCCGATGCAGGCCTTGATCAGGAGGACCGGGGCGTCGAGCGCATGACCGACGACGTGGCCGAAGCCCAGTTCGGGGCCGATGTTGTCCTTCGCGCCAAACCCGGGTTCGAGCCAGCCCACTTGCTGGTCGCAGGTGACCATCGCACAACGGACGTCTTTGCGCACCGTCCAGTTGCCGGCATCATCGATGAGGTGCGGATATTTCTTTTCCGTTTTGCAGTAAAATTCCAGCGAACCGTTCTTCGATTCCGGCCCGGTGGCGCCGAGGCCCACCATGTTGGATTGTCCCATCATGATGAACACCTGCACCGGTTTGCTCATGTCCGCCTCCTTGCCGTCCGGGTCGGGCAGCACGTCGGGAACGTCCTTTGCGGATGCGGCACCCGGCGAGCTGCCGCTGGGGGAAACTGGAGCCGCACTCACAGCACCCTGCTCCTTGAGGAAGGCAATGTCGGCGGCGGCGAGCTTGTCTTGATTGAATTTGGTCGCCTTGCCACTCGCGAGGGTCACACCGACCATGCCGGTGACCGGGTCGTACGAGATCAATTCGCCGTCGAAGGTCTTGGCACCGTCGGCGCTGGTCCAGGTACGGGCCTGCGCGCCGGTTAGAGAAAGCACGGCCAATGCGGCCAACC
>JBIPMR010000419.1:0-4258 GCA_044369025.1 Luteolibacter sp. | reverse complement strand
TGAGCCGGCTGATTTCCTGTTTGAGATTCTCGACGAGTTTTTGCAACGAGGCGTCGGTTTCTTCCGGGTTTTTGGCTTTCTGGATCTCGTCGAGTTTGACCTTGAGGACGATGGTGTGGTCTTCGAGTTTCGCCAGTTCGGCGGCGGTGGATTTCTCTTTCACGAGGCGTTCTGCGAGTTTGGCAGCTTCCTTCTGGACCTGTTCCGCCTTTTTCCTGAGGTCGCGGTTGGCGACGGCACGAGCCGTTTCCTCTTCGGTCCTGCCCTCCTGGTTCATCTGATTGACCTGCATGGACACGCTGATCATGAGCGTAAGGATGCCGATGAGGCATGCGAGGATGCTCATGAAGGGGAACAGGGAAACCCCATCGTCGTTGTTGCTTCGGCGTCTGGCCACGGTTCGACAAGTGGGTTAGCGACGGAAAAAACCGCGCTTTTTCTTCGCTTCGTCGGGGATCTTGTTCTCTCCAAGATCGCGCAGGGCACGGTTGATGAGATCGATGCCGCTGGCGATTTTCTCAAAGGTTCGGCCCAGTTCGACGTGGGACCTTTTGAAGACCTCGCCGCTGGTGGCACTGAGCTTGGCGACCGCGTTGGTAAATGAGCTCTCAACGACCTGCTGGTGCGATTCAAGGTGTTTTTGGAGCATCTCGCTGGTATCCCGGAGCATCCGGGTGGAGTCGTTGAGATTGATGAGGAAGGTCTCGTGGGCGCGGGCAAGCGAGGCAACGAGTTGGGGAATACTCTCAGCTTGTTCCATCAGGCTGTCGGCGGCGAGGTTGCGACTGTCGTTGAGTTTTGGCAGGAGTTTCTCGGTGCAGAAGGCGTCGATGAGTGTGAGGGTTTCGTCCTCCTTCTTTTGCACGGCGGACAGGGGGAAACTCATCAACATGCTCAGGATCAGGCCAAGCAGGGTGGTGTCGAAGGCGACGCCGAGGCCGCCGGTCAGGCTGTTGATGGAGGCCTTGAGCGCTTCCGGATTGGAGGTGTCGCCCATGGCCAGCGAGCCGACGGCGACGGAGAGCCCCATGACGGTGCCGATGAAGCCAAGGATCGGAATGGCCCAGAGGAACACCTTGAGCAGCGAGTAGGAACCGGTGGAGCGGTTGGCGTCGATGTCGGACTGGGTGGCGAGAAACGCGGCGACCTCGCCGTTGTCCACGCGCAGCTCGAAGAGTTCGAGGGCTTTGCGGATGCGGTTGACGATGAGGCTGTCGCGCAGTGTTAGGGGGATCTTGTAGATGTTGTCGATGAATCCGCCGACATTCGAGCTGTTGATTTCGCGGCCCAGGCGTTCCGGGAAAAGTTGCAGCAGGGTGGCCTGGGCCTGGTGTTGGTTTTTCTTCCACTTCATCACGAGAATGGCGATGCCCCAGACAAAGAGGAAGGTCTCCGCGTAGTTGACCCATCCGCGATCGAGGAAGATCGCTCCGATCCAGTAGCCGCGCAACGGGACCATCAGCAACAGGATGCCGACGGTGCCGGCGATGCCGAAAAGCAGGCTTTTGACGAAATCGACGTTGGCATGGTCTTTCTCCTCCCAGCCTGCGCGCTGGGGTTTGGCGGGACTCATGGCCGTGGCCTTTTCCTCCATTTTTGGAATCCGGAGGCGCCCCTGGCAGGCCGGGCACTGCACGGTTTGGCCGTAGAGTTCCGACGTGACGTCGAGATCGGTTTGGCAGTGGGGACAGGAGACTAACATGGGTGTTTCGGTTGGGGATTGGGGCGCGAAGATGGGACGACAGGGACGACGACTCAAGGCATGGGGGCCAGACTGATGCAACGGCTTTTTTGGCCACCCTGAGGAATGTTGTAGGTCCTGCTCCACGTGCGGGTCACGGGGTCATAGTCGGTTTGCCAGAAGTCGCTGCCGTGGATGGCTTGGTTGAGCGGCACGCCGTTCACGGTTAGCTTGGAATTCCGGGGAGATGTGAGTCCGGTGAAGGTGACCGGCACAAAGCCAATCCCGCCGGTGAGCTCAAAGGTCGCCGTGTCCTTCTCCGTCCGGACCCGGACATCGGGATGAAGTCGTTCCAGAGTCCCCGTCTTCATCACGACAGCATAATCATTACCAACCGCCTCGCGATGAATCATGCGCCAGGTGTTTTCATCCTTGATCAAGGCAGTCCGCAGCGCGGCACTGGGCCCGTAGTAGTGCGCCGCAAACTTCGGCGTGACGATGTGTTCCAGGGTTGCTTCGATATAGTCACCGGGCTCCAAACGCGTGACGCCGGGCGGTGGAACAAGGTCGAGGGTCGATGAGTCAGTCTGGTGGCGGGAGAGTCCGCGCTCGGCCATCCATGGAGAGGCATCCCTGCCACCAAGGCGGGCCTTCCACGAGCGGATCACGATGCCGCGGTTGGCTGGCGGGTCCTTGGATTCTTTGGCAACGAATTCGCCGTCGTGCAGGGATGCCCAAGGAATGCGACCGGTGCATTCAACCGGCGGCATGCGGTTAACATTGCCGCCCCACTGGGTGCTCCACTCGCGGATGAGTCCCTTTTCATGGCCCACGGCCATCTTGCGCTCCCTGCTGGTGTTATACGTATCCGCGCCGATCTGGAAAACGACGAAGCGGGAGAAATCCATCAGCTTGGTGACATCCATCCGGATTTGATAGATGCCGCGCACGACGTCATCGTTGCGGGCGAGGCTGACGGTTGTCGAGTGGCGGATGCCATCGCCGAGGTTTCCGGTATAGGTCACCTCGGTGAGGCAGGGTCCGGGACGATGATGGATGGCACGCATCGCCGAGTGAGGGACCCGCTCTCCTGCGGGAGTGAAAAACCGCAGGAAATCACCGCCGCCGACATTGCCGGTCCATTGGTAGGACGGGTCTTCGTCTTTTGATTTCACCATCAGCGGCCTCACGTCGGTGATGGTGCAATTCGCCTGGGCCTGCTCGGGTTCGAAGCAGATGCTTTCGCCGAAGGATCCGATCGCCGCCTGATGCCAGAGCTGGTTATTCCCCCAGCCGATCAGGCTGAGCTGCGCGTGGGAGGCCGCAGGCACTCCCCCCCAATGGCCGTAGGCGAGGGTGAGCTCCAGATCCACCGTGCCACCGGCTGGCAATCTCATTTGTGAAATGCCGTGAAACCACGCGCCTCCGTACACGCCGCCTTCCGGTTCGTTATGCCAGTTCTTGCTAAGCTGCACGGGAATGCCGGTCGGATTGCCCTCCATGTCGCGCAGGATCGCGGAGATGCCGGTTAGGGAACTCCCGATGCGTTGGCGGAAACCGGCCATCGATTTTCCAAACATCAGCCGCGCCGTTTGTTCGCGGTCGCTTGGATTGGTGAGGCTGAGTTTGATCCGTTCGATGGCATCATTGCTCGGGCCGCTCTTGCCGGGTGGTGGCGTGGGTTCGACGCCGTCGAGATTCACCCGGAACCAGCCGATGGCCGGATCATACTCGACGGGACGGACGGCGTTGGTGGCGATTTCCGAGGCTTTCACGGTGACCGGGGGCATCGCTTCCGCAGACTCGAAAGTGGTGGGATCCAGCGCGAGTGAGACTTGCTGCCAGTTCGCTGCGGACCAGCTTTGATCCTTGGGCAGATCCCAGCGCTTCTGCATTTGCAAAGCACCCTTCGCCGAGCTCAGCTTGATTTCCAACGAGGCGTCCTTCCACACCGCGGACGGGCTTTTCGCGGAGGCCAAGCCATCCGCGCGGAAGTTCCACTCCCGCACGGTTTTGTTCCAGGGATTGACGAAGGTGGGGTTGCCATACCGTTGGCGGATTGTGGCGATGTCGAGCACCCGGTTGTAGAGCCGGATTTCGTCGAGCACTCCGGTGAAATGCAGGCCGCCACCGTGATTGTCCTCGCGGCGGCCGAAGGCGAGCGCGTGGTTGTTCGGAGTCCGGGGTTTGCCGATTTTTTTCGACCCCGCTTCCTGACCGTTGATGTAAAAACGAAACGTGTCTCCGTCATAACTGATCGCCAGATGGCTCCACGCGTCGGTGGGCAAGGCGCGCGCCGGACTTGGGATGATCACGTGCTGGTTCTCGCCGCCACCGCCGCCGATGTTGAGGCGCGCCTGGGCGACTCCCCCTTGGAGCATGATGCCATAGTTTCCATCGCACGCCTCGTTGCGGTTCTTGCAGACCAGCCATGACCCGGCGCGGTTCGGTGAGCGCTTGTCCAGTGGGACGAACACCCAGAGATCGAGGCTGAATTGTGCCGGATCCAGCGCCGCTTCATGCGGGACGACGAAGGCGTTGCTTCCTGTGAGTCCGTAGCCGCCGCCCATTTTCCCG
>JBIPMR010000417.1:0-4272 GCA_044369025.1 Luteolibacter sp. | reverse complement strand
GCTCGAAAAATTCGGCACCCGCAATGCCGACGGTGGATTCGATCCCTTCCATCTCTATTCGATGAAGCAGGCGATCGAGGAAGACTTCATTCTCGACGTGCTCGCCAACTACACGACCTACAAGAGCTACTACGAGGTCCAGAAATCCATCGCGGACAATCCGGAGTTCGACACGGTCAAGGCGCAGAAGAAACTCCGCGCTTACGTGGAGAGCCACGCGCAAACCATCGGCACCAAGGCCGCGCTGATGGCCGACCATTTCCTCAGCCAGGTGGTAGCCACCAAGAAACTGCGTGGTCAGGCCCGCGGCATGGTGATCACCCGCAACATCGAGAGCGCCATCCGCTACTTTTTCGCCATCCGCGACGAACTCAAGAAGGCGAACGCACCGTTTCAAGCCATCGTCGCATTTTCCGGCAAGAAGATGGTGGATGGCATCGAATACACGGAGGAATCGCTCAATGGTTTCCCGTCCAAGGACATCCCTGACAAACTGGCCGGTAACGTCAAAGCCGGAGAAAAGAACTACCGGCTGCTCGTCGTCGCCAACAAATACCTGACCGGCTTCGACGAGCCGTTGTTGCACACGATGTATGTGGACAAGCGCCTGCAAGGCGTGCTCGCCGTGCAAGCCCTGTCCCGCCTGAACCGCTGCAACGCCAAGATGCAGAAACAGGACACCTTCATCCTCGATTTCTACAACACCGCCGCCGAGATCAAGGCCGCCTTCGACGACTTCTACACCGCCACCTCACTCACCGAGCCGACCGACATCAACGTCCTCCACGATCTCAAGGATGCGCTCGACGATGCCGAACTCTACAGCGAGGAGGACATCGAGAAATTCAACGAACTCTTCTTCAATGGTGTGGATGCCGAACAGCTCCACCCGATCATTGACGAGACCGTCGCGCGCTTCGACATGATCGAGGACGAGGAAGACAAGATTGATTTCAAGATCAAGGCCAAGCAGTTCGTGAAACTTTACGGCCAGCTTGCGTGCATCATGCCGTTTTCTAATCCGGCCTGGGAGAAGCTCCACTGGTTTCTGAAATTCCTGATCCCCAAGCTCCAGGTGGTAACCCGTGAGGAGGACCAATTGGACGAGCTGTTGGAAAGCGTGGACCTCTCGACCTATGGTCTCGAACGCGTCCGCCTGAACCAGCACATCGAGCTGAACGCCGAAGAAACCGAACTCGAACCCGAGAACCCCAATGTTCGCGGCCACCACGGCGGCGAGGAGGACGAATCACCGTTGGATGACATCATCCGCCATTTCAACGAACGCTGGTTCTCCGCCTGGGATGCCACTCCCGAAGAGCAGCGGGTGAAGCTGATCGCCATTGCAGACAGTGTTCGCGAAAGCGCCGTTTACAAAGAGCAAGTGGAAGGAAATGCCGATGAGCAGAACCGGAAGCTGGCGCAGGAATCGATCATCGGAGAGATCGTGAGAAAGCAGCGCCGGAAGGACATGTCGCTTTACAAGAATTACGCGGAGGATCCTGATTTCAGGAAGTCCGTCGAAGAGAGCATCATCCGGATTCTGGCCCTGCATGATAAGAGCAAGCCTGCATGATTTGCGCAGGGCAATTCTTGCTCCACGATGCTGAATTTAGACCGCATTCGGGAATCTGGCGACAATTTCGGTGCTAGCCAGCAGCCGAAACAAGGGCAGAGGAAAAAGCGCTGGATAGGTTGAGTTGTTTCGTGCTGTGCAAACTAACGGACGAAGGGATTGCGAATGCGGAGAAGGTGAGTGCGAAGATCCGTGAGGCGTTTGCGAAGCATTCGGGGTGGAAGGATGGCGAGGCGGAGTTGCGCGAGCTGCGGAAGCAGGTGACGCTTGCGGTGTATTCCGGGGAGGAGGATTTGGATAAGGTAACCGCGACGGTGGAGTCGTTGTTCATGCTGTTGGAGAAAGCGTTCCGGAAATGAGTGGGATGGGGGAAATAAAGAGCTGCGGCGAGACGCCGCAAACACGGCCTGCTGCGAGACGCAGCAGCCACGGAGCGGGCGGCTGGCGGGATCGGGAGGAGTGTTCAAGGCGCGGGTGATGGAATGGGCGCGGAAGCTGGAGGTGAACGCGCACTCGATTTACATCCGGCCGATGACGCGGAAATGGGCGTCTTATGCCACCGCCGGGACTTTGAGCTTCAATGATGAATTGCTAGGAATGGCAAAGGATCTGGGAGATTACGTGATCGTCCACGAGCTGTTGCATTTCGCGGTGCCGAATCATGGGCAGCTGTGGAAGAGCCTGATGCGTGCGCATTTGGGCGAGTATGAGGAAGCGGAGAGGCGCTCGAGGACGGAATCAAATCCGGCAAGGCCGGATTTGTCGTTGGCATGACTCACCAAGTGCTGCCATCAAGGCAGCAAATCGGTGTAAGTCCCGGGATCGCTGCCGGGAATTTCGATGGCCCCGCAGTTTTTCGCGTAGAACTCGCGCGGGCCGACGCCGCCGATGATCGCGTAGGCATGCCCGAGATCGCGGATGCCTTCCAGCGCCTTGAACAAAAGCGCCTTGCCCAATCCCAACCCGCGCGCGTCTTCCGCAACCCCGGTCGGCCCGAAAAATCCGCGCATCGTCGTGTCATAACAGGCGAATCCCAGGATCCGCCGGTCGCGGGTGGCGATATAACAGGTGATCGGCTGGCGGCTCAGCGCCACCTCCACCTCGCTGACCCATTTCGGGGAGAAATGCTCCTTGGCGAAGGCCGCCACGCTGTGTTTTTCAAACGCCCGCGCCCGCCGCAGCGTCACGCCTTGGTTCGCCACCTCCTCGTAGAGCGGGGCGGATTCCGGCAAATCATAGAGGCGCACCAACATGTCGATCATGGCGGGATTTAACCGCCCGCAAGCGTGCCCGCAAAGCCTGATTATTGGCCACGCCGCGCCGCCGCTCCCTAGCAGTCACTCCCGGCTCTGAAAATCGCCGCATTTTCCGGGAAAACCGGCATTTGGCTGATCCGCCTGTTGACCTCGTCCCGCGAGTCTCCTAGCCTGCCGCCGATTCCGAATCAAATCCTATGAAAGCTCCTATCACTGTTTCCATCACCGGCGCCGCTGGCCAAATCGGCTACGCCCTCCTTTTCCGCATTGCTTCCGGCTTCGTCTTCGGCCCTGACCAGCCGGTGAACCTCCGCCTGATTGAAATCGAGCCGGGCCTTCCGGCGCTGCAAGGCGTGATCATGGAACTCGACGACTGCGCTTTCCCGCTGCTCAACGAAGTCGTCGGCACCACCGATCTCAACGAAGGTTTCAAGGATGCCAACTGGTGTTTGCTGGTTGGCTCGGTGCCACGCAAAGCCGGGATGGAACGCGGCGATCTGCTCGGCATCAACGGCAAGATTTTCACCGGCCAAGGCAAGGCCATCGCCCGCAACGCCGCCAAGGATGTGCGCGTGCTGGTTGTTGGAAATCCTTGCAACACCAACTGCCTGATCGCGATGAACAATGCCGAGGGCGTGCCGCAAGAGCGCTTCTTCGCGATGACCCGGCTCGATGAAAACCGCGCGAAAAGCCAGCTCGCCAAAAAGGCCAGCGTCCACCAGTCGAAGGTCACCAACCTCTGCATCTGGGGCAACCACTCCGCCACCCAATACCCGGATTTCACCAATGCGAAGATCCAGGGCCGCCCGGTGACTGACGTCATCTCCCACGTCGAGTGGCTCAAGGGCGAGTTCATCAGCACCGTGCAACAACGCGGCGCCGCGATCATCAAAGCCCGCGGCGCCTCCTCCGCCGCCTCCGCCGCCAACGCCGCACTCGACACGGTGAAAAGCCTCATCACCCCGACTCCCGCCGGCGACTGGCATTCCGTCGCCGTCTGCTCGGACGGTTCCTACGGCATTGAAAAAGGCCTCGTCACTTCATTCCCGATCCGCACCCTCGAAAACGGCAAGTGGGAAATCGTGCAAGGCCTGCCGATCGACGCCTTCAGCCAGGAGAAAATCGACGCCACCATCGGCGAGCTCAAGGAAGAGCGCGACGCGGTGAAGGACCTGCTTCCAAGCTGATTTCCTGAGAGAGATAGATTCTGTTGAGAAATCCCCGCGCTCCCGCAGCCCGGGGATTTTTTGTGTCACATCCCGCTCATGTTTTGCGGAAACATGGCGGCCTGGTGGTCGCGCGAGCGGCTCGGATCACGAATTTCTCCCCGGGCCAGCCCTTGAAGGCGGGTGAGGCGAGAAGATGAAACAGCCGCGCCAAGCCCGGCAGCGCTGCCAGCAGAAGTCCGAGGAGGGGGCGCGCCGGAATTTCCGCGAGGGC
>JBIPMR010000418.1:0-4272 GCA_044369025.1 Luteolibacter sp. | reverse complement strand
TGGTGGTGTGTTAGTTAGTGAATGGATGGAAATGAAGACGGGCGGATTCAGGTTTCCGTGTCATGAAAGGGCGGGGCTAAGGCATGTCTTCCAGGTGGCGTCACCTTTCCAAGGATTGGCTGTTGGGTGATGAGGGTGGAATGATGGGGGGATTTCACCCAAAACGAGGTGGCTGAGCTCCGCTGGTAGGCAAGCTAAATTGCTGCACTCACTTGCCAAGAAAACTTTTGGCCCCGGATGACGCGATGGCGGGGTTGTGTGGGTATCACGGTCGGTGCGGCGCAAATAGGCGTTACTTTGACGCAGCCTGTAGGGCCAAACATGGTGTCGTCGCCTTGCAAGCGGCTGATTTATGACTCGTGATAAGTTTTTGATTGACTCCTTTCGGCGTGGTGTCGAGCGTCCTCCCAACAGTCAGGACTGTGGCTGGAGATCCATCATGTGCGCCACGCGCGGACAAGGTCGGCGGCAATCCGTTGCTCCTCGTGGCAAGGTTTTGGACGGCTGTCTTTCCGGGGGAACCACGAAAAATCTTCCGTTGCATCCGACCCGCCAAGTTGAATTTCCATGACTCCCAACACTCCGTCCCGACGACTTGCCGTTTGCTCCTGGTCCCTGCTTGCGACCGATCCGCATGACCTGGCCGCCAAGTTGCAAGCCACCGGCATCGACCGCGTCCAACTCGCGCTCGATCCGCTGCGCGACGCCCCCGCCGTCTGGAGTGAGACGCAGGAGGTGCTGCGGCAGGCGGGTATCACGACCATCTCGGGCATGTTCGGTTGCGTCGGCGAGGACTACTCGACGCTGGACTCGATCCGTCTAACCGGCGGGATCGCGCCCGATGCGACCTGGGAGGAAAATCTGGAAAACATCCGGACGACGGTCGGAATCGCCACCGCACTCGGCTTGGAGCTCGTCACTTTTCACGCCGGCTTCGTGCCGCATGATCCGGCCCACCCGGATTTTTCGAAAATGGTCGATCGTCTCGCGGCCGTGGCGGAGATTTTCGCCACCGCCGGGATGACCGTCGCTCTCGAGACCGGCCAGGAAACCGCGGAGGGGCTGGCCTCGCTGTTAGTCGCGCTCGATCGTCCCAATGTGGCTGTCAATTTCGATCCCGCCAACATGCTGTTGTACGGCAAGGGCGATCCGGTCGACGCGGTGCGGCGGCTTGGCCGCTGGATCCGGCAGGTGCATGTCAAGGACGCGGTGCAGAGCGCCACTCCCGGAACCTGGGGCGAGGAAGTGGCGGCCGGCAGCGGGCAGGTGGACTGGCCCGCGTTTTTCGCCGCGCTAACGGAGGTGGATTTCACCGGCGACCTGGTCATCGAACGTGAAGCCGGCGGCCAGCGGGTGGCCGACATCCGCCGCGCGCGGGAACTTGTTTTGAAATCCATTCCTTGAACCCGAGTCCCATGTCCGACCCATCTTCTTCCGCTCCCGCAAAACCCGTGAATGTGGCCGTGGTCGGCCTCGGCTTCATGGGGGTGACCCATCTCCGCGCCTATCTGGCCAATCCCATGGCGCGGGTGGTCGCGGTCTGCGACGCGGTGCGCCTGCCGGTCAACGGCGTGCTCGCCGGAGTCTCCGGCAACATCACCAAATCCGAGGACATCGATCTCGGCGCGGACGTGAAGGTTTACCGCACCACGGAGGAATTGTTAGCCGATGCGGACGTCGAGCTGGTGGACTTCTGCACGCCGACGCCGTTGCACGCCGCGCAGGTCATCGCCGCGCTGAACGCGGGCAAGCATGTCATCTGTGAGAAACCGCTGGCCCGCACCTCGGCGGAGGCCCGCGGGATTCTGGAAATCGCCGCAAACTCGCCCGGCATCCTGATGCCCGCCATGTGCATGAGATTCTGGCCGGGCTGGAGTTGGCTCAAACAAGTGGTCGAGCAACAAACCTACGGCAAGGTGCTGGCCGCGCGCTTCCGCCGCGATTCGGCGATGCCCGCGTGGAGCCAGCAAGGCACCTACTCCGGTGGACAGGACCTCGGCGGCGCGTTGTTCGACCTGCACATCCACGACGCCGATTTTGTGAACCATCTTTTCGGAAAGCCTGCGGGAGTTTTCTCTTCGGGCGTTCTGGCAGCCAGCGGCTCGATCAATCACGTGGTCACCCAATACGACTATCCCGGCGGCCCGGCGGTTCATGCCGAGGGGAGCTGGTTGCTGAATCAAGGATTCAACATGTCCTATACCTTGCTCTGCGAGCGGGCCACGCTCGATTATGATCTGGCACGCGGTGCCGACGCTTTGATGGTTAGTGAAACCGGAGAGGCGCCACGCGTCGTCACCTGTGAGGCGGGCGACGGTTATTCCATGGAAATCAATTACATCGTGGACTGCGTGGCCAGGCGCGAGGCACCGGCCGTGGTCACCGCTCTCGACGGCGTGACGGCTCTTGAGATTTGCGAAGCCGAGGAACAATCCATCCGCAGCGGCGCGCCTGTGAAACTTTGAACCTCTGGCAAACGATCATGACCATGACTCCATCCCCGCGCTCCACCCTCATCCGGCTTTCCGTGATGATGTTCCTGCAGTTCTTCGCGTGGGGGTCCTGGTTCGCCACGCTGGCCCTCGCGATGGGCAACAATGGTTTGTCCGGTTCCATCGGCGGTGCTTACGAAAGCGCGCCGATCGCCGCCATCTTCGCCCCGCTGTTCCTCGGCCTCATCGCCGACCGCCTGTTCTCCTCCGAACGGGTGATGGGGGTGTTGATGCTGATCGGCGGCGGCATCATGTGCGCCATCGCCATCCTGGCACCGCAAGGTGCGGAAAAAGGCGGGCAAATCGTCTGGCTGATGATTGCCTACATGCTGTGCTACATGCCCACCCTCGGGCTGGGCAACACCATCACCTTCACCCATCTGCCGCAGGAATTGTTCCCGAAAGCCCGCGTCTGGGGCACCATCGGCTGGATCGTCGCCGGCCTCACGGTCGGCATCGCCGGATGGTCCGGATCGCTCAACATCTTCTGGCTCGCCGCCGCATCGAGCCTCGCCCTCGGCATTTACAGCTTCACGCTGCCCCACACCCCGCCGCCGGCCAAGGGCAAGCCCATTGACATCGGCTCGTTGCTGATGGTGGACGCGCTCAAACTGCTGAAAAACCCGCCGTTTCTGGTGTTTGCCATCTGCTCGATGCTGATCTGCATCCCGCTCGGCTACTATTACGGGCAAACCTCCGCCTATCTCGGTGGCGCGGGTTTTAAACAAGCCGCCTCCACGATGACGCTCGGTCAAATGTCGGAGATCGTCTTCATGCTGCTCATTCCGTTCTTCTTCCGCCGGCTGGGTGTGAAACTCATGCTGCTGGTGGGCATGGGCTGCTGGGTGCTGCGCTACGTCTTGTTCTCGGTCGGCGCTCCCGAACAAGTGACATGGATGCTGCTGACGGGCGTGGCGCTTCACGGCATCTGTTATGATTTCTTCTTCGTCACCGGCTTCATCTATACCGACAAGAAGGCGCCCGCCGAAGTCCGCAACCAGGCGCAGGGCCTGCTGGTTTTCCTCACCCAGGGCCTGGGCATGTTCTTTGGTTTCCGCATGGCATTCGGCGGCAACTGGCCGTTCACCACCATCCCGCTGCCTAACACCTTCGGCGCTTACGGGGCCGCTCCCGCGAATCACGCCGCGTTGATGGAAAACATCAAGACCACCGCGGGCAGCCAACCCGATCCTTCGTTCCTCGAATCCATGGCCGGCATGTTCGGCAAGGGTTATCCCGAGGGCGTCAACCCGGAACTGGTCACCAAGGCGATGACCGAATGGAAATACTACTGGCTGTTCCCCGCCGGCATGGCGGCGGTCATCATGGTGATTTTCCTGCTGTTTTTCCGCGACAACATCAAACCTGCCGAGGATGAAACCCAAACTCCTCATTGATCATCCATCCCATCTCCCGCTATGCAAAACCATCCTCTCCACTCACGCCGCTCGGTGCTCAAGCTGCTCGGCACCTCTGCCGCTGCCGCGCCGTTTGTCACCAGCAACCTGATGGCCAATCCGCCGTCCGAAAGACTGCGCCACGCCACTTTCGGCGCCGGCGGCATGGCCGGCTCCGACCTCAAACAGATCGCGAACTGCAAGAACGTCGAAATCGCCGCGATCTGTGACGTGGACACTTCCATGGCGGTGGCGGCGCGCAAACAATTTCCCAACGCCCGCTTCTATCAGGACTGGCGCGAGATGCTCGACAAGGAAGCGGACAACATCGACTGCGTCAACGTCTCCACTCCCGACCACATGCACGCGGCGATGGGTGTCAG
>JBIPMR010000416.1:0-4275 GCA_044369025.1 Luteolibacter sp. | reverse complement strand
CCTCCAGCGAGATTTTCCCGAGGGGATTGCCATACGACCAGCGCAGAAACCCCTCGCCGTATACATCTTCGGTTTCGAGAGCTGCCGAATGGCGGTTGAAATAACGAATGGCTTCCACAAACCGTTCCTAAGCCACCTCGAATCCCACCGCAAGGCCCGTGCACCACTTCGCCGGATCGAACCACAAGTTTCCCGTTTCCACTTGCGCGGGGCTGGGTGCGGGAGTACCGCCGCAGTCATGAAATACAGGCTCGCTATTTTGATCGCCGCCGCGGTGTTCCTTTCCGCTTGTCAGAAAAAAGAGGCAATCACCGTCACCGAGACCCGTGAACCCACCACCCGCGACAAGTCGCCCAAGCTCTTCGCCACCAGTGACGAACGCTTCCGCGATGCGAAACCCAGCCCGGTCAAGGGCGATACTCCGGAAGGCTGGCTTTCGCTTCCTCCCTCGCAATTCCGGCTTCTCAACTACCGCTTCGGCGAGAGCGGCATGGGCGAAGTCTGGGTCTCCCTTTCTGCCGGCACCGTGCTCGACAACGTCAACCGCTGGCTCACCCAATTCGGCGCCGCCCCCCTCGATCCCGCCGGCCTCGAAAAACTCCCGCCCGCCACCATCGCCGGTAGCACCGGAAAATGGGTCGAGGCCGCCGGCGAATACGCATCCGGCATGGGCGCGCCGCCGAAACCCGGATTCGCCCTCGCCGGCGTGGTCACCGCCATCGACGGCCAAATCCTCACTTTGAAAATGGTCGGCCCCAAAGCCGAGGTCGAAGCCGCCAAGCCGGTCCTCGAACAATTCTCCAAAAGCCTGCGCATGGCTGAATAATTCCGCCGCCTTCCACCGTAACGCGACGCGCCTTCTTGATTATGGAAACTTCCGAAATTCCACCCGCCCGCAAATCCAAGTCCATCGCGGGGAAACTCTTCGATGTGCTCTCGGGTTTCGGCCTGGCCACCGTCACCCTGCTGTTGTTAGGCGTGCTCACTTGGCTCGCCACCCTCGAACAAATCGACAACGGCCTCTACCCGACGCTCAATAAATACTTCCACTGGAAAGCCGTTTTCCTGCTGCCTGAAATCAAAGGCAAGATCGTGCCTTTACCACTCCCCGGCGGCTACTGGGTCGGCGCGCTGCTGCTGCTCAACCTGATCCTCGGCGGCGTCATCCGCATCCGCAAGGGCTGGAACCACGCCGGCAACCTGATCTCCCATTTCGGCATCATCTTCATGCTCATCGGCGGCGGCGTCGCCCACCACTTCTCCGAGCGCGGCAACATGGCCGTCGGCGAAGGCGAATCCAGCAACGCCGCCGAGGATTATTTCGAATACGTCGTCGAGCTCTCCGAAATCAAGGAGGGCGAAGCCAAGTCCATCACCGTGATCCGCGGCGATCAAATCAACGACCTGCGCGACGGCACCACCCGCATCCTCCACCTCCCCGAATTCCCCTTCGACCTCGAAATCGGCGGCTACCTCGACAACGCCCAGCCGGTTTCCATCAACGAGCGCGCCCCGGACCGGCAACAGCTCCAGGCCGACGGTTACTATCTGATGGAAAAGCCCGACGAAATCAACGCCGAGGCCAATACCGCCGCCTGTTATGTCCGCGTCGTCCAGCGCGATGGCAAAAAATCCGCGCCCATCATCCTCGCCGGTGCCAGCTTCCATCCGTTCTCCGTGCGCCTCGCCGACCGCGTCTTCACCCTCGACATGCGCAAGCGCCTCTGGCCGATGCCGTTCACCGTCCAGCTCGACAAATTCACCGCCGATTTCCACCCCGGCACCGCGCGCCCCTCGAAGTTCGTCAGCGAGATCACCCGCCTCGAAAACGGCGCCAAGGCCAACGTCACCATCCAGATGAACGAACCGATGCGCTACGAAGGCCTCACCTTCTTCCAAGCCAGCTACGGCCCTCCCGGCGCCGGCCCCGGCCAGAAAATGTATTCGGTTTTTGAAATCGTCCGCAACCCGGCCGACAAGTGGCCGGAATACAGCCTCTACATCGTCTCGCTCGGCATGCTCATCACCTTCCTCCAGAAACTCGGCTCCCACATCGCGGCCACATCCCGCAAAAAACGCCATGTCTAACTCCTCTTCCAAAATCGGACGCTGGATCGCCGCCGTCCTCGCCTTCGTCGGCCTCGCCGCGATCTTCTACAACCTCGTCGTCGACAACATGCCGAAGGGCGAAGTCCGGAAAATCGACGGCTACACCCCGTGGTCGCAGGAAACCATCGAGGCCGCCGAAACCATCCCGATCCAGAACGGCGGCCGCATCAAACCGCTCTCCACCTTCGCCGGATTCACCATGCTCGGCGTCCACGGCGCGCGCTCGATGGAGATCGAAGGCAAAGGCGGCGAAAATTTCAAAATCAAACCCACCGCCTGGTTGTTAGACGCGTTGTTCCGCCCGCAACTCGCCATCCAGCAGCCCACCTTCCGCGTCGACAACTCCGCCGCGCTCGAAGCCATCGGCGTGAAACCCCGCGGCAAACGCGACCGCTACAGCTACGCCGACATCGAACCCGGCCGCGAAAAACTCGTCGAACTCGCAAAATCCTACGAAGCCATCGATTCGAAAAAACGTGATCCCGTGCAAACCCAGACGGTCGATCTCGCCTACAACCTGCGCAATTACGAGAGCTTGTTAGGTTACTTCGGGTTCGCCCGCTTCGGCGTCACCCTGCATGGCACCGGCACCGCCACCACCCCGGACCAGCGCGCCGACCTCAGCGCGATCATGCAGACCGCCCCCCAGATCCGCGAACAGATCGCCAAAGCCCAGAGCAGCGGCACCCCGCTCGAACCGCGCATCCAAGGTTTGTTAGAGCAGGTGCTCGACGCCTCGAATTTCTCGAAATTCGCACTTTTCATCCTGCCACCCGCCGATGCCAAAAACACCATCTGGCAAAGCGCCGGCAACGTCATCATGGACGTGATGAGCGCCTCCTCCAAGGACACCGAAACCGCCGTCGCCGATGTCAAGGCGCTCGAAACCGCCGCCCGCTCCGTCGGTGACGAAGCCGCCTTCCGCAAGCAACTCGGCGCCCTCCGCGACCGCCTCGCCAAACGCGCCGAAGCCCGCGGCGAATATCAGTTCATCCCGCTGGAAGCCGCCTACTATCAGAAAAACTGGTTTCTCTACGCGCTGGTGTTTTTCCTGATCGGCAGCATCGCCGCGCTCGGCATGTGGACCTTCGGCAAAGGCAGAATCAGCAACGTCCTCGCCTGGGGCACGCTCATCCCAACGGCCGCCGGTCTCGGCTACTGCCTCGTCGCCATGACCAAGCGCAGCATCATCATGCAACGCCCGCCGGTGGGGAATCTCTACGACACCATCATCTTCATCGGCACCACCGTGGTGCTGTTGGCGCTGGTGGTCGAGTGGATGACCCGCCGCCGCTTCGCCCTCGGCATCGCGCCGATCCTCGGCACCCTGCTGATCGTGCTCGCCCGCCGCTACGAACTCGGCGATGCCAAGGACCACATGGACCCGCTCATCGCAGTGCTGGATTCCAACTTCTGGCTCACCATCCACGTCATCACCATCACCCTCGGCTACTCCGCCGGGCTGCTCGCCGCCTTCCTCTCCTGCGGTTACATGATCTTCCGCGGCCTCCGCCTCGACGGTGGCGACAAGGAACTCCGCCGCACCCTCACCCGCGCGGTTTACGGCATGATCTGCCTCACCTTGTTCCTCTCCCTCATCGGCACCGTGCTCGGCGGCATCTGGGCGAACTACTCCTGGGGCCGCTTCTGGGGTTGGGATCCCAAGGAAAACGGCGCGTTGCTCATTGTGCTCTGGACGCTCGCCATCCTCCACGCCCGCCTCGGCGGCTTCATCCGCGAGTGGGGCCTGCACTTCGCCTCGGTCTTCACCGCCATCGTCGTCACCTTCTCCTGGTGGCACGTCAATTTCCTCGGCGTCGGCCTCCACAACTACGGCTTCACCGCCGGCAAAGACACCATCTGGGCGTTCTACATCGTGATGCTGGTTTTCCTCACCTTCGGCGTCACCGCCATGCTGATGGAAAAAGCCGAAAAAGCCCAACGGGCCGCCAAACAACCCGATCCCGGACCCGCAGCATCCTTGCCGCTCAAATCCTGAACCTGCGGCGAGTGGGATCTTAGTCAGCTAGTTCTCCTCACCGCATTTCAGAAGACCGCAAGAATCCTTCCTCGGGAGTATGGGCACGGACGAATTCCGGAACTAGATTTTCGGGCGGCCACCCTGACGAATAAAGGTGGCGACGAAATTCGCCACCGTATTCAACC
>JBIPMR010000415.1:0-4278 GCA_044369025.1 Luteolibacter sp. | reverse complement strand
TTCCCTTCCAGCAGTCAATACCATCAAACACAGCCCGAATAATTCGCTCCCGGCTTCCGTCACGGTGGCTGGCTTCGCCATCGCCGCGCTGTTTGCCGCGGAGCCCGCAACCGCCGCATTCAATCCCGATTCCGTCGTGGATGGCAGCGATGTGGACGGAGCGGTTCTGGAAAATGGGGAATTCAAGACGGACGCCCCCGATGCCCGCCCCGCCTTTGCCGGGTCTGACGCTCTGAATCCAGAATCCAAGCAACCCCGTCAGAAGAATCTTCCATGAAATACCGCCTGGCCCTGCCAACCATCTCGCTCATGAAATCCGCCATTCGCTTGATGCTCCTCACCGGGTGGTGCAGCCATGCCCTGGCCGGATCAAAGCCCAACGTCGTCATCATCCTGGCCGACGACCTCGGCTACGGGGATGTGAAATGTTACAACCCGCAGCGGGGAAAGATCCCCACCCCGAACATCGACAAGCTGGCCTCGCAGGGTATGCGTTTCACCGACGCGCACACCTCGAGCGGCGTCTGCTCGCCCACCCGCTACACGTTGCTTACCGGGCGCTATCATTGGCGGACCCGCCTGCAGAACGGGATTGTTAATTATCTCGAAGGTCCGCTCATCGCGCCGGGCCGTCTCACCCTCGCCAGCCTGCTCAAACAGCACGGCTACCGCACGGGTGCCATCGGGAAGTGGCACCTCGGCTGGGATTTCCAGCTCACGGCCGACGAGCGCAAACGACTCAAGAGCTACGGCGGAAAGTGGGGCGGCGGAGGCAAGGTCAACACGGCAGCCACCGACGAAGATCGGGCCGCCTGGCGCACGATCTACGCCCGCCAGTTCCGGGGTGGACCGGTGACCCTCGGCTTCGATTCCTACTTCGGTACCGATCTCCCCAACTGGCCGCCGTATGGTTTCATTGAAAACGACCGCACGCTTGGCATTCCCAGCGAACTGCTCGCCGCCGATGCCTTGAGGAGAAACCAGGCCAGCCTGCAGGGGCCCGCACTGGCCGGATGGAAGCTGGAAGAAGTGCTCCCGGCCCTCGAGGAACGGGCGTGTGCGTTCATCCAAAATGCGGCGCAGGCCGCGGAACCATTCTTTCTCTACCTGCCGCTCACCGCGCCCCACACCCCCATCGCGACCACCAAGGAGTGGCGTGGCAAAAGTGGACTCAACGACTACGCGGACTTCGTGATGCAGACCGATGCCACCATTGGCCGGGTGCTCCAGGCCTTGGAACAAAGCGGCGCCGCGGAAAACACCCTGGTCGTGTTCACCAGCGACAATGGCTGTGCGCCCTACGTGGGGGCCGCGGAACTCGAGGAAAAAGGCCATTTCCCGAGCGGCCCGCTGCGGGGTTACAAGGCGGACGCATGGGAAGGCGGCCACCGCGTGCCATTCATCGTGCGCTGGCCGGGAACCGTCAAACCCGCCACCCGTAGCGACGCATTGGTGGCGCAGGCCGATCTCATGGCCACCCTGGCTGAAACACTGGATGCCAAACTCCCCGCCAACGCGGGCGAGGACAGCGTGAGTCTCATGCCACTCCTCAAAGGCGGCGACAAGCCCCTGCGCGAATACGCCATCAGCCATGCGATGAGCGGCCTACCGGCGCTGCGCAAGGGATCGTGGAAGATCATCTTCGGCCAGAAGGGCGGTGGCTTCGAGGGGCCACCGGGCACCGCCGCCACCGGCCAACTCTACGACCTCGCCACCGATCTCGGGGAAACCAAAAACCTCTGGCAAGAGCAGCCCGAACTCGTCGCCGAGCTGGCCGCCACCATGACCCGCCTCGTTGCCGATGGCCGCAGCACGCCAGGCGAGCAGCAGCAAAACGATGTCCCCGTGCGCTGGCAGCGGTTTCTCGAGCGCTCCTCACCCGCAAACTAGCACCCGCCCCTTGCAACTCCCTGTTTTCCCCTGCTTCCGGAATAGCGGCGCACACAAGCCCCGTTGTTTCCGTGCCCGTGTTTGCGCGCAAGCGGGCAATCAATCCATTTCCCACGGCTCCCCTTTGTGAAACGCAAACCCGGCATCCTGATTCTCTGTGTGCTGGCGGCAGTGTCCGCACCGCTGTCCGCATACGACATTCCTGGCTTCACTCCCGACCAGATTCTTCCGTTCAAGCAGACGCTCAACAGCACCGGCGGTGCGGTCACGCTGCACTTGCATGTGTTCACGCCGCCCGGCCACCAGCCGGCGCATCAGCGGCCGGCCATCGTGTTCTTTTTCGGCGGCGGCTGGGTGGATGGCTCGGCCAGCCATTTCCACCCCCAGTGCGAATATCTCGCTTCGCGCGGCATGGTCGCCATCTCGGCGGAATACCGGGTGAAGAACCTCCACGGCACCACTCCGCAGGAATGCGTCAAAGACGGCAAATCTGCCATCCGCTACGTCCGCCAGAACGCCGCCGCGCTGGGCGTGAACCCCAACCGGGTCGCAGCCGGAGGCGGCTCGGCCGGCGGCCACGTCGCGGCGGCGGCGGCAACGCTCGCCGCCTACGACGAACCCGGAGAAAACCCCGCCGTCAGCTCCAAACCCGATGCCCTGGTGCTTTACAACCCGGTGGCGGACAACGGGCCGGGCGGCTACGGCTACAGCACGGTGCAGGCATACTGGCAGACGATCTCGCCGCTGCACAACATCGACGCCACCGCGCCGCCCACCACCTTTTTTCTCGGCACCAGCGACGCGCTCGTCCCGGTAGCGGTCGGAAAAAACTATCAGGCGGCGATGGCCGCTGTGGGCCGCCGCTGCGATCTCCACCTCTATCAGGGTCAGCCGCACAGCTTTTTCAACTACGATGTGCCCACCGATGCCAGCGGTCCGTTTGATGGCTACCGGGACACGCTGTTCAAGACCGACGAGTTCCTGGTCTCGCTCGGCTGGCTTGCAGGCCCGCACGCCGCCCCGAACCCGGCCAGCGGATGGGTGGCGGTCTCCGGTGACGCCGGTTTCACAGCCGCCAGCGCGGCCACGGCCTCCCCGGTTGCCAACGATGCCGACGGGGATTCCATCGCCGCCAACTTCGACCCGGTCACCCTAACAGACGGCGGATTCGTCCGCCTCACCGGAACCGTCACCTTCAACGCCCCGCTCGCCGGCGACAGCTTCCGCATCGGTCTCTTCGATGGCGACAATCCGGTCACCGCGGGCGATGGCAACGGCTACAGCGGCATCCGGGCGGGGGCTCCGGGCACTTCCGCCGTCAACATCACCGCGGGCAATGGCACCGGCAGCCATCCCTTCGATCACGCCGGCTCCACCATCCTCGGCCCCGTTCCCGCCGCTGCCGCCACCGTGCCGGCCAACGTGCCGGTCGATTTTTCCCTGATGATCGCCCGTAACGGCGACCAACACGACATCGCCGTCCGCTTCACCGATGGCGCTTCCTACAACCCATCACAAAACCTTCTCAATCTGCCGGCGGCCAGCCACGCCTTCGACAGCGTCGCCTTCCTGATGGACGGCAACCTGAACGCCACACGGGCCGGCTTTTCCAACATCCGCATCACCCGTGGCACGGTTCCCATCGACATGGTTCCCGGGCCGCCGCCACCAACCAACGGCCCGATCACTTACGTCGATGCCTCCACGGTCGCCGGTGGCAACACCTTCCCGTCCAGCAACCCGTCAAGCACCAGCTGGTTGAATACCACCGCCAACAACGCCAACGCGAACAACACCCAGTGGGTTGTTCGCTCCGGCGTGGACAACTTCGGCATCAACGACAAGGTGTTACAATCCATCGCCACTTCGGGCAACTTCCCGCAGATCACCACGCGCCTCACCGGGCTGGCCGACGGCACCTATACGATCTGGGCCTTTTTCTGGGATCAGGTCGATAGCGGCAGCGAGAACTGGGGCATCTCCGCCGGGCTCACCTCCGGCTCGCTGACCACCTACAGCGCTCCGGGCGCACCCGCGGTCGCCGTTGCGACGACCACCCATGTGACAAATGCGGCAAGCCTGGCATTTACGACGCCGCCGAAAATGCAACAGGCGTTCAGCACCACCCTTAAATTGTATCAACAGAACCTCTTCGGCGTGAATCTCGGACAGGTCACGGTTGCGGGTGGCGCCGCGGTGGATGGGTTCATCGACAACAATCTGGTCGGCACCACCAACTGGCGGGTTTGGTATGACGGCCTCGGCTACCAACCGATGGGGGCAGCACCCGACACAAGCACCTACACGCCCGTGCTGGGCGTGGATTTCAATCGAAACGACGCACTCGGCTCGCCCAGCCAGTCGGGATTCCGCGTGATTTCCGGCTCG
>JBIPMR010000414.1:0-4285 GCA_044369025.1 Luteolibacter sp. | reverse complement strand
GGATCTATGGCGATTCCAAGGAACCACTGCGCGACCAATGGATCTACCACGCGGTCGCGGATACGATTCTCTCCCATTCACTGCTCCGCTCGCTGCCCGGTGTGGATCCGGAAAAGATCGGCATCATGGGCATCTCATGGGGCGGCGTGATCACCTGCACCGTCATCGGCATCGATCCCCGCTTCGCCTTCGCCATCCCCACCTACGGCTGCGGCGATCTTTCCTTGGCCGCAAATCAATACGGCCGCGCACTCGGCGGAAACCTTCTCTATCAGCAGGTCTGGGACCCCCTCCTGCGCCTCGACCGCGCGAAGCTGCCGGTCCTCTGGTTTTCATGGCCGCAGGATCAGCACTTCCCGCTCGATCGCCAGGCGGCGAGCTACCGTCGGGCGCCCGGCCCCCGCATGGTGGCGCTGGTCCCCAAGATGGGTCACGGCCATGGCCCGCCATGGAACCGGCCGGAAAGTTATGCCTTCGCGGAAAGCATTGTTAGAGAGAAATCTCCATGGTGCGTCCAGACCACTGCCGGCGCGGATGGCAGGACCGCCCGCGTCTCCTTCACCTCATCCAAGCCGCTGGATCGCGCCACGCTGGTCTCCACCACGGGTTCCGGCATCACCGGCTCGCGGACCTGGCTGGAGTCGCCCGCCAAGCTCGAAGAAAAAGGCGGCCACTGGCACGCCACCGCCACCTTGTCCGAGGGCACGACCGCCTGGTTCATCAATGTTCACAGCGGTGCGCTCGTTTCGAGTTCCGATTTTCAGGAAACCTCCGCGCCTTCCCAATGAATACCTTTCAACCCACCCGTCCGATGATGCCACTTCACAAACTATCCGCCTGCCTGCTCGCCCTTGCATCCGCACTTCTCCCGCATCCCGCCGGCGCGCAGGAAATGGACAAACTCTGGGGGGAGTCGGTGGTCAAGCTGCGCCCGGAGGACGCCTCGCGCGGGCAATTGTTCGCTGACGGGAACTACGCCATGTTCATCCACTGGGGGCTTTACTCGCTGTTAGGAAACAAGGTGGACGGCAAGACCTACTACGGCATCGGAGAATGGATCATGGAAAAGCGGATGGCGGGCATACCCATTCCCGAATACAAGGAGCTGGCCAAACGCTTCAATCCATCCCGTTTCGACGCGCAGGCCATTGTCAAAATTGCCAAGGACGCAGGCATGAAATACATCGTCATCACCGCAAAACACCACGACGGTTTCGCGATGTATCACTCGAAGGCGGATCCCTTCAACATCGTCGATGCCACCCCCTACGGTCGCGACCCGATGAAGGAACTCTCGGCCGCCTGCAAGGAGGCGGGAATCGGCTTTGGCTTTTACTATTCCCACAACCAGGATTGGACCTTCCCCGGCGGTGGCAACGGCCCGCAGACCGACGAAAACGGCAAGCCCGCCACCTTCGACGACTATTTCATCAACAAGTGCCTGCCACAGGTCGAGGAGATCACCAGTCAATACGGACCGATCGAACTGGTATGGTTCGACACCCCCGGGAAGATGCCCAAAAAGTATGTCGAGCAACTCATCGGCGTCGTCCGGAAGAACCAGCCGAAAGCCTTCGTTTCAGGCCGCGCCGGCCATGGACTCGGGGATTATCAGTCGCTCGGCGACATGGAGGTGCCGATCCAAAACATCGACGGCTTGTGGGAAACCGTGGATACCACCAACGACTCGTGGGCCTACGCATGGTATGACAACAACTGGAAGACGCCTGGCGAAATCCTCCGCCGCCTCGTCTCCACCGTCGCCCGCGGCGGCACCTACATGCTCAACATCGGCCCCTGCGGCGATGGCTCGGTGCCGGAGCATGCCGCCGATTCGTTGCGCCGCTCCGGCGAGTGGATCAAACGCCACCCGGCCGTGATCTATGGCGCGGACCCCTCGCCCTGGGGGCACGCCCTGCCGTGGGGGGACGTCACCGTGCGCGACAACAAGCTGTTTCTATCAGTCTTTGGCCCGCCGACCGATGGCCGGCTCCATCTCCCGGGACTCAAGACGGAAATCCGCTCTGCCAGATGGCTCACCGCAAGCGGCTCCGAGCCCGTCAGCCACCAGCGCGACGGCACATGGACCCGTCTCACCCTGCCGCCCGCTGCGCTCGACGCGTTCGTTCCGGTGATCGAAGTCACCCTCGCCGCCCCGCCGGAAGTTGACCGGACCTTCGGCCTCGATCCCAAAGGTCCCACCGAACTTGACGTGCATTTCGCCTCGGTCACGGGAGCCACCCGCAACGGCAAGCGCTGGATGGAGAAATTCGGCGAGTGGAAGCACACGGTCGAGGTGACGGATTGGAAAGTCGATGGCGCCGCCACCTGGGAGGTGGATGTCCTCCGCCCGGGCCACTATCGAGTCGATCTGACCTATACCGGTGAGAAAAGGCTGGTCTGGCGAGTCGCGGTGGAGGGCGGACAAGCCATCCAGAACCAGCAGAACGCCTCACACATCTATCAATCGTTTCCGATCGGCTGGCTCGAATTCACCACCCCCGGGCGGCACCGCGTCAGCGTGACCTGCATCGATGGAAATACCACCTCCGCCAGCCTCAAATCGCTCCGTCTCACGCCCGTGACGGATCTTTCACCCCCAGCCGACACGGCCAGCAGCCGATGAATGTCATGATGAAATCATTGGCTCTGCTGATCGCGGCCCTGATGCTTCCGGCGCATGCCGCCGAAAGCGCATCCACCTCACGCCCCGCGTTCTCGTGGGACAAGGTGCCCGTCTATCAGATGTTTGGCGATGGCAACCGCCTCCTCGACGATGCCGAGCTCGGCAGCATCGCCGGCAGCTCGGATTTCCTCTGCATCGAGAAGACCCACGGCTTAAAGGAACTGGGTTGCGCGAAGCTCGGGGCGGCGCGGGAGATCGCACGCTTCAAGAAGATCGATCCCAAGACAAGCTGCCTCTTCTATTACAACTCGGCCTATGCCTATCCGTTCACGACCGACTCCCAAGTTTTCGGTGCGAAAGTCGTAGAAGAACCCTTCCGATCCTTCCTGCTTCTCGATCCGCAAACCGGCGAGCCCAGGCGCCGTGGCAGCGTTCGGATGTTTGACGTTCTGAAACCCGAATTCCGCACCTGGTGGGCGGAAACCGTTGGCAAAGGCGTCCGCGAATCCGGAGCCGACGGACTGTTCGTTGATCAGATGCACGGATTCGCCTTCCACCGTCGGCAGCAGCAAACGGAAGTGGCCGCCGCGCAGGCGGAAATGATGCGCATGGCGAAGAAGGCCATCGGCTCCGAGAAAATCCTGCTGCTCAACAACGGCGCGCATATCCCCGCATTGTTTGAAATCGGCGATGCCTTCATGTTTGAGCATTACAAGGCCGACCAGCTCTCCAAGGAAGCCATCGTCGCCGACTGGGATCTCATGAAAAAGATCTCCGCCGCTGGTAAGATCGCGGTTTGGCGGATCGGCGTGGAAAAAGAAACCGAGGAAAAAAAGGACCCCGGCGCGATCGACTTCGAAAAGCTCGCACGCGAACGCCTTCCCTATCATCTAGCAGTCTTTCTCATCGGTGCCCAGCCTTACTCCTACTTCCAATACGGCTGGGGTTGGACTCTCCAGAGCGGTGGTCTTGTAGAGTATCCTGAATTCTCCAAACCACTGGGAGCGCCGCAAGCAGAAGCGACCCGTCCCGATCCCGCCGCCTGGATCTTCACCCGCGAGTTCGAGAAAGCCAGCGTCCGCGTCGATCTGGAGACCGGTATGGGTGAGATCAGATGGCATTAATCACGAGATCACCCGCATGATGAATAGAACCAACCATTCCGCCACCCGCATCCTGACCTGCGCCCTTCTCGCCTTCCTTGCGGTTCCGGCCTTGGCAGAGGAGCCGAAGCGCCCGAACATCGTTTTCATCATGACCGATGACCAGGGCTACGGCGATCTCGGCCATACCGGCAACCCGCGGCTCAAGACCGCGCACATCGACAAGCTGGCTGCCGAATCCTCCAGCCTGACGGACTATCATGCGCTGCCTACCTGCTCACCCACGCGCGCGGCGTTGCTCACGGGGCGCTGGGCGGACCGCACCGGCGTCTGGCACACGGTGAACGGCCGCTCGATGCTGCGCGAGAACGAGATCACGCTCGGACAAATGCTCAAGCACGCCGGCTATGCCACCGGGCTTTTCGGCAAGTGGCATCTCGGCGACAATTTCCCCTATCGTGCCGAAGACCGCGGCTTCACCGAGGTCTATCGCCACGGCGGCGGCGGAGTCGGCCAAACGCCGGACCTGTGGGACAACTCCTACTTCGATGGCAGT
>JBIPMR010000028.1:0-13075 GCA_044369025.1 Luteolibacter sp. | reverse complement strand
GTGACGAGATTGCGGGTGTCGTTGAGCGCGTCGAAGATCCGGAAAACATCCTGGCCGGCCGCGGCATCGGCGCGGATGAAGGCCTCGACCACGTCGTCCGGGAAACTCATGTATTGCACGATGTTCTGGCCGCGCAGCAGCATGATCTGCGGGGTCTTGGGCGCGGCTTTCTTGAGCGCGCGCAGGCGGTCGAACGGATTTTCATTCAAGTAGCGCAGGCAGGAATCAATGGTGGCGCCGCCCCAGGTTTCGAGTCCGCTGAAGCCGATTTCATCGAGGATGGGGGCGGCGGGCAGCATCTGCGCGGTGCTCATGCGGGTGGCGGCAAGCGATTGGTGGCCGTCGCGGAGAACCGTGTTGTTGAAGGTGACTGGTTTCATGTCCTGTGGGAAAGAGTGGAGTGGGGCGGGTGTTCGCGATGACACCGACAACCCGAGTTTGGGCGACGCCACCCGCTTTGGCGATGACATTAGCCCCGTCCTTTAAGCGCCGATTGCTAAACAATCGCCATTTCATGCACCCGGCCCCGTGATCCTGTTGGCGACGCCGAGGCTGCCTGGGCCACTCCTCCCGGCGGGCATGCGCGTCAAGTGAACGGTAATTTCTTGATAGAGGTAGGACTCCGCTCCGCCGATGCCCACGAAAAAGCCAATGAGTGATGGCGAAGCGCTTGCCATGGACTCTCCATGGTCTGGGCGAATCGGAGGATCGCCCCTCCTTGTGCTCCGCACGCGGGCCGTTGCTCCTTAACTTGACGCGCATGCCGGTGGGGGGGCCGCGAGGGGTGAGCGATCGCGAATCAAATCTGTCCGGGCAGCATCACAGGGCGCCCGCTCTTGATCTACGCCTCTCATGCCGATGTTCCGGGCTGTCTCCGCTCCGCTTGACGCGCATGCCAGCCGGGTTGCCCGGCTACGTCTCTGGACCGGACCGCATCTTCGTGACGATGGGCATCGATCCCCATGACCGTCAGTTGGAAATCTTTCGAAGCAAGGGCCATCCAGCGCCGAACCCTGAAAGGCTCGGGGAAGCCTTCGATCGTTCACAGGCTCGCGCCATCCGATGAGCGCGAGGCGCCGGGGCGTCGCGGGACTTATTGCGTGGCGAGATATTTGAGCACGTCCTCGGCCTGTTTTTCGGTGGAGGCGCTGAGGTCGCTCCAGACGAGTTTGCCGTCCTTGAACAGGAATGCCTGCCGCTTGGAGAAGCCCAAGGTCTTCGGCACGCCGAAACCATTGACGACGCTGGCGTCGGTGTCGGCGAGCAGGTCGAAAGGCAGTTTGTATTTGTCTTTGAAAGCTTTTTGCGACTTCACGCTGTCGGTGCTGACGCCAAGGATTTTGACGCCCTTATCGGTGAGGGCCGCGTAGGAATCGCGCAGACTGCACGCCTGTTTGGTGCATCCGGGGGTGTCGGCTTTCGGGTAAAAATAGACGAGCAGGAAGCCGGATTTGCCGAGTTCGGAAAGTTGAACGACTTTCCCGTCCTGGTTTTTCTGGTCGACGGCGGGAAGGGCGGCGCCGATGGCCAACGGTTCAGCCACCGCGTTGCCGGCGAACAGACCGGCGGAGACGGCGGTGAGGATCTGGGTGATGCATTTCATTTCCCCGAACCTTACATGATAATGGCGGTGCGCAACCGCGAGTTGCGGTGAAATTGCGGGAAATTGTGTCTTGAACGGGTCCCCGGATCGGAAGCATGGTGTGTTCAGGACATGCCGAAATCGGGAATTGAACCAGAAGTCATTTACGAGGGAATCCCAGCCTCGCCGGGAATTGCCATCGCTCCGCTTCATGTGGTCGCCCGGGGTTTCAATGCCCCGGAGGTTTACGAAATCAAGGAATCCGAGATTCCGCGCGAGCAGGAGCGCTTCAAGGAAGCGCTCGAAGTCACCAAGCGGCAACTCGTCGAATTGCAAAGCCGGCTGGAAGATCTGGCGGGAAACAATGAAAGCGGGATCTTCGAGGCGCACGTGATGATCCTCGAGGATCGCTCGGTGGTCGATCGGGTCATCAGCGCGATTTCACACCGCCAACAAAACGCGGAATACGCGTTTTATGCGGTGATGCAGAATTTCCTCGAGGCGATGCGGCGGATTCCCGACCCCTATCTGAGAGAGCGCACCGCCGATATTGAGGACGTCGCCCAGCGGGTGCTCAGAAATTTCAGCGACGAAGGTGATAGTCGCCCGCAAGGCCCTGAGGATTTGCACATTCTCGTCGCCTACGATCTGGCCCCCTCGGACACCGCCGCCATGAATCGCCGCCACGTCCTCGGATTCGCCACCGAGCAGGGCAGTGTGAACTCGCACACCGCGATCCTCGCCCGGGCCTTCGGGATTCCTGCGGTGGTGGGTTTGGACGGAGCCGTCATCGATGTGATGGCACTCGCGCCGGCCATCCTCGATGGCTATGCGGGAAAACTCATCCTGCATCCCACCCCCGAGACCCGGGAACGCTACGAGCGGCTGCGGGAACTCAAAGCCAAGGTCCGCAATTCGCTCGATGCGATGCGCGGTGCTGCGACGGCCACGGCCGACGGGCGTGAGCTCACCGTTTCCGCGAACATCGAGTTCGTCGATGACCTGCCGCTCGTCAAACGCAGCGGAGCCAAGGGGATCGGGCTCTATCGGACGGAGTTCCTGTTGCTCAACGGCGAGGAAATACCGGACGAAAAGCGCCAGACGGAAGTCTATTCGCGGGTGGCTGCCGAGATGGAACCGCACACGGTGATCATCCGCACCTTGGATGCGGGGGGAGACAAACTGCCGGTTGAACCGCTCACCGAACCCGAACCGAACCCGTTTCTCGGCTGGCGGGGGATTCGGGTTTCATTGGCCCGCCCGGCGATGTTCCGCGACCAGATCCGGGCGGTCTTGCGGGCCAGCGCTTTCGGCAAGGTCGCGGTGATGTTCCCGATGATTTCCGGTCTATCCGAAGTTTGGCGGGGCAAGGAAATGGTGCGGCGCTGCATGGACGAACTGGAAAAGGAAGGCATCCCTTTCGATGCCAACCTCCCGGTCGGCATCATGATCGAGGTCCCGGCCGCCGCGATCTGCGCGGACCTGCTGGCCCCCGAGGTCGATTTTTTCTCCATCGGAACCAACGATCTCATCCAATACACCGTCGCCGCGGACCGGGTGAATCCCCACGTCGCGGAACTCTATCGGCCGACCCATCCGGCGGTGATCCGGCTCATCAAACGCACCATCGACGCCGCGACCGACAATGGAATCTGGACCGGGATTTGCGGCGAAATGGCGGGTGACATCCGCCTGACCCCCTTGTTGATCGGTCTTGGGGTCGAGGAGTTGTCGGTCGGCCCCCAGCAGGTGCCGCGGGTCGGGCACGCGATCCGCTCGCTGAGTTATGCCGAGTGCGCGGCGATGTCCGACGAGGCGCTGCGCCACACCCGCAGCAAGGGGATTCTCGAGCTTTCGATGGCGCTGGCCCGCAAGCACTACGCAGAGTTGTTGGATTGAGGCTCCCGTCCGCCCGGTCCGGCGGGGCATTCGCATTTGGCCTGCTCAGGCTGTGCAATTGGCATTATGCGGCTGGAGAGAATCCGCTAGAGTTTTCCCCATGGCTTCGCAACTCAAGCTGAACCTCCGCCGCGCCAGTGATCGCGGCCATGCCGACCATGGCTGGTCGAACCGTTGGCACAGCTTTTCCTTCGCGGACTATTACGACCCCGCCCACATGGGATTCCGGTCGCTCCGGGTGATCACTGACGACCGCGCCGCCGCTGGCGGCGGATTTCCAACTCATCCCCACCGCGACCTGGAAATTTTTTACTACGTGCTCGCCGGGACCCTCGCCCATGAGGATTCGATGGGAAACCAGCGCCTGCTTAAGCCCGGTGAAATCCAGTTGATGCGCGCCGGTTCCGGGCCACGCCACTCCGAGTTCAATCCTTCCACCGCCGAGCCCGTCCATTTTCTTCCGATTTGGATCACGCCCGAGAGCCGCGGTCTGCCACCGGCTTACACCGACTGGACGCCCGAGCCAGGCAGGGAAAACGCCGCCAAGACCCTGGTGATCGCCGCCGAAGGAAGTGACGGCTCGGCCACCATCGCCCGGGACGCCTCGATCTATCTGTTGGAACCGCAACCCGGCGAGACGGTCCGGCACGAACTTCTTCGCGGGCGCGGGCCCTGGCTTCACATTGCCGGCGGCGCCGTCACGGTCGATGGCCTCCAACCGGCCGCCGGCGGCGCCGGTTCGCTGGAGGCATCCGGGATCCTTGAAATCACCGCCGGCGGGGAAAGCACCCAGGCGAACATCGACCGCAAGGATTTTGACATTGTTTACGCCGGCAAGACCGACGATCTCATCCGTGACGAAGTCGTCATCGAGCTGAAACTCGAAACCAAAGCCGAAGCCTGATTCCTCCACCTATCCCACTCATGTCCGATCCACTGTTCCAACCGTTCCAAGCCGGCGCCCTCACCTTTCCCAACCGAATCGTCATGGCTCCTCTCACCCGCTGCCGCGCCTCCGCCGGTCGCGTGCCCAATGCGATGATGGCCGAATATTACGCGCAGCGCAGCGCGTTCGGCCTCATTCTATCCGAAGCCACCTCGATCTCGCCGCAGGGCGTGGGTTACCCCAACACCCCGGGGATCTGGTCGGAGGCGCAGGTCGAGGGGTGGCAAGGGGTCACCAAGGCCGTCCACGATGCGGGCGGGAAAATCCTGCTCCAACTCTGGCACGTCGGCCGGATTTCGGATCCGGTCTATCTGGACGGCGCGCTGCCGGTCGCCCCGAGCGCCATCGCCGCCTCCGGGCATGTCAGTTTGATCCGGCCTGAAAAGCCCTTCGTCACCCCGCGTGCTTTGGCAGCGGAGGAAATTGCGGGGATCGTGCAGGACTACCGCCGCGCCGCCCGGAATGCCAAAACCGCTGGATTCGACGGCGTGGAAATCCATGGTGCCAACGGTTACCTGCTCGACCAGTTTCTCCAGGATTCCTCGAACCACCGCACCGATGAATATGGCGGATCGATCGAAAATCGCGCGCGCCTGATGTTGGAAGTCACCGACGCCGTCATCTCCGTCTGGGGCGCCGATCACGTCGGCATGCACCTCGCGCCGCGCGGGGATTCCCACGGGGTTGGCGACACCGATCTATCAGCGGTCTTCCACCACGTCGCCGGAGAACTGGGAAAACGCGGCATCGCCTTCATCTGCGCCCGCGAATCGTTCGCCCAGCCGGCTCTCGGACCCTCGTTGAAAAAAGCCTTCGGCGGCGTCTATATCGCCAACGAGGGATTCACGGCGGACTCCGCCCGCGAGGCCATCCGCTCCGGCGAGGTCGATGCCGTCGCCTTCGGCAAGGCCGCGATCGCCAATCCGGACCTCGTCGAGCGGTTCAGAGCGGGTGCGCCTCTCAATGACCCCGATCCTTCGACCTTTTACGGGGATGGCCCGGTCGGTTATCTCGACTATCCGTTTCTCGAAACCACCATTGCCTGAAGCCTCATGAAACCCCCACGCATTCTCGCCTTCAGCGGCAGCCTTCGCGCCGCATCCTTCAATCAAAAGCTCGCCACCCTCGCCGCCGCCGCCGCCCGCGATGCGGGGGCGGAAGTCACCCTGATCTCGCTTCGGGATTTCCGGATGCCGCTTTTCGATGAGGACCTCGAAACCGCCGAAGGCATGCCGGAAGCGGCTGCGAGACTGAAGGCGCTGTTCGCCGGACACGACGGGCTGGTCATCGCCTCGCCGGAATACAACAGCACCATCAGCGCCGCCCTCAAAAACGCCATCGACTGGGTTTCCCGCGCCACGTCACCGGACGAGCCGCCACTCTCGGTGCTCAATGGCAAAACCGCCGCTATCCTGGCCGCATCGCCGGGTGGCTACGGCGGTTCGCGCGGATTGATCCAGTTGCGCCCGTTTCTCGTCAACATCGGGATCACCGTGCTGCCGGATCAAGTGACCCTCCCGACCGCCCACGAGGCATTTGCCGCGGATGGAAGCCTGAGCGATCCGGCACAGGCCGCCGCCGTCGCGGCGCTCGGCGCGAAACTCGCCGCCACTCTGGCCTGATCGTTCCAAATTCCTTCCTGAATTCTCATCGCGTGGCCCCACGATCTCGTGCAGGCTGCGCGGATGAACAATCTCCCTCCCGACACCCATCGGAAAACCATCGGCTACCTCTTGTGGATCTTCGGCTTCACCGGGGCGCATCGTTTTTATTATGGGAAACCGATCAGCGGAGCCATCTGGTTCTTCACGGCGGGTTTGTTGGGGGTTGGCTGGCTCATTGATTTGTTCCTGATCCCCGGCATGGATCGGAAGGCGGATTTCCGTTTCACCAGCGGACCTTTCGATTATTCGGTCGCGTGGCTGCTGCAGACGTTTCTCGGCGTTTTCGGCCTCCACCGTTTCTATCTGGGCAAGGTGTGGACGGGCTTGCTCTGGCTTCTAACCGGCGGGCTGTTCCTGGTTGGCTGGCTCTATGATTTTTGCACCCTCAACGAGCAGGTGGACCAAAGGAACCGCGAGTGATCTCCCCATTCAGACCAACGCGAGCAATGCCTCCGGGTCATCGGCCAGATGTTCCGCACCGGCGGCCAGCAGGCGCGGGCGGTCGTGAAACCCCCAAGTCACGGCGATCGCATACATTCCGGCGTTGTGGGCGGTTTCAAGGTCCATCGTCGAGTCGCCGATGATGGTGCAGTCCCCGGGGAGGAGGCCGAGGAGATTGGCGATTTCGAGCGCACCCCCGGGATCCGGTTTGTGGGGGATGCCCGGGAGTTGGCCGAGCACCACCCGGAAGTCGATGCCCGGAAAAAACCGCGCCACGATCGCGGTGGTGAACGGATGCGGTTTGTTGGAAAGCACGGCAAGCGGGTGACCTCTTGCCTGCAGGATTCTCATCAGTTCCGCGATCCCCTCGTAAGCGGATGTGCCATCTTCCCACGTGACGTCATAGTCCGCCTTGAAGGCGTTTTCGAGTTGCTCGATCAAGGCCTCGCTGGCATCCGGCGGTGCCGCCCGGGTGACCAGGATCCTCGCCCCGTTGCCAACAAATCCCCGGATCACCTCGTTGGAATGCGCCGGCAATCCGGCCGCATGCAGCGCGCGGTTCAATGAGGCCGCGATACCCGCCAACGAATCCACCAAGGTTCCGTCCAAATCAAATATGAGTCCGTTTCGCACCCGGCGAAACTGACGGGATCGGGCGCGATGGGGAAGCGCTTAAAATCCGATCAAACTCACGAGCTCCGTATCGCTGAAATCGTCGAGATGATCGACTGCGGCGATGAGCGTCTCGGTCTCGGCGATTTCCTGAATGGTGGCCGCCTGCGAAAGATCCACCGCCGCGGTTTGGGTGCGGTTTCCGGTGGATGGACCGAGCAGACTCACCAGCGAAAACGCCACCGCAGCGGTCGCCGCCGCAACACCCGCCAGCGGGGCGGGGGAGAGAAGCCAGCTCCACCAGGGTTTTTCCTCACCGGCAAGCTTCGCCAGGCGCAGGGTATCGTCCACGAATCGCGGGCCGGCCTGTGGGGCGGGTGCCTGATCAAGCAGTTGCCAGACGGCGTCAGATTCCCAGGATTCGTCGGTGGGTGAGGAGTTGCGATTCATGAGTGCGGATTGGAATACTTCGTCTGAAACCTTGTGCGGATCCTAAAGTTGCGGCCGACGGCGGGAAAATGGCAATTGCCGGCGGAGGCACTGGAGAAAAACCTAACGGATTCGGACCGTTTCCCGCATTTTGACGTTCCGGTGGTTGACTCACCCCGGGATCCACCGGAATACTGTCGCGCCCCGAACGCTCATCGAATCATGGAAAACGTCATCATCATTGGCACCGGCTGCGCCGGCTACACCGCCGCCATCTACACCGCCCGCGCGAATCTAACTCCGCTCCTTCTATCCGGGACCCAGCCGGGCGGCCAGCTCACCACCACCACCGAGGTCGAGAATTTCCCCGGTCACCCCGATGGCATCATGGGTCCTGACCTGATGATGAACATGCAGGCACAGGCGGAGAAATTCGGCTCGCGCATCGCCTGGGCCAGCGTGGAATCCATCGAACGCCGCGCCGACGGCTGCTTCCTGCTCAGGGCCGGCTCGGAAAATTTTGAGGCCAAAACCGTGATCGTCGCCACCGGCGCGGCTCCCCGCCACCTCGGGTTGCCGGGTGAAAAAGAGCTGATCGGCCACGGCCTCACCTCCTGCGCGACCTGCGACGGCGCGTTCTATCGGGACGTCCCGGTCTGCGTGATCGGCGGCGGCGACAGCGCGGCCGAGGAAGCCGGGTTCCTCACCCGTTTTGCCAGCAAGGTCTATCTGATCCATCGCCGCGACGAACTCCGGGCGTCGAAAATCATGGCCGACCGCGCCCTCGCGAATCCCAAAATCGTGCCGGTCTGGAACTCGACCGTCAGCGAATACCTCACCGATGAAAAAGGCGAGATGCGCGCCGTCACCCTGCACAACCTGGTCACCGGCGAGAAAAGCGAGTTGCAAGTCGCCTGCGTGTTCGTCGCCATCGGCCACGTGCCTAACAGTGGATTCCTCGGTGATCTCGTCGACAAGGACGAAAACGGCTACATCCTGCAGAATCCCGGCCGCACCGCCACCAAGACGCCCGGTCTGTTCGCCGCGGGCGATGTGGCCGACCACTACTACCGCCAGGCGATCACCGCCGCCGGCCAAGGCTGTGCCGCCGCGCTGGAGGCCGAACGCTACCTCACCGACCTGGAGTGAACCCATCTGTTAAATCGCCATGACTCTTCTGCCGTTTCTCCGTCCGATCGCGACGATCCTGTT
Organism: Luteolibacter sp.; assembly: GCA_044369025.1. Lineage (GTDB taxonomy): Bacteria > Verrucomicrobiota > Verrucomicrobiia > Verrucomicrobiales > Akkermansiaceae > Luteolibacter. The sequence continues at coordinate 4,290 of JBIPMR010000028.1, read as the reverse complement.
AGCCGGTTTCGCCCTGTGCGGCTCGGGCCATGCCGCCGAGCGCTGTTTCGAACTCCGGACCTATCATGCGGCGGAGGGGAAATTGGCCGCTTTGAACGATCGCTTCAAGCATCACACGGTCGGGTTGTTCGCCCGCCACGGGATGGTCAACGTCGCTTACTGGGTGCCGCTGGAAAATCCGGAGCGGAAGCTGGTTTACCTGCTGTCCTATCCGGATCTCGCGGCGAGGGAAATCTCGTGGAAGGGATTTCTAGCGGATCCCGAATGGATTGCGGTCAAGGAGGCTTCCGAAGCTGCGGGGAGCCTCGTGACCAAAATCGAAAGCCGTTTCCTGACGCTCACCGATTTCTCGCCGGAGATGAAGCCGGGAGAGGGGAATCACACTTTTGAAATGCGGACCTACACCGCCACGGCGGGGAATCTGCCGAATTTGTTGGATCGATTCCGCAATCACACGGTCGCGCTGTTCTCGAAGCACGGGATGAAGCATTTCGGTTATTTCACGCCCGCCGCCGGGCAGCCGGGTGCCGAAAACACGCTGGTTTATTTTCTGGCCCATGCGTCACCGGAGGCCTGCAAGGCTTCGTTTGATGCGTTCCGCGCCGATCCCGATTGGAACCAGGCGAAGGAAGAATCCGAAACCGCCGCCGGTGGATCTCTCACGGTGCCCGATGGCGTGAAATCCCTGCTGCTGAATGCGACGGAATTCTCGCCGGTCAAGTAACCTTGGAGTGACGCGCGCCGCCGAGGGTTCTCAAAGTTTTGTGAATTTTACTGACAGTCAAGAAAAGTTTGGTTAATCCACCGGGCATGCTGAAGTAGGTCTGCTGCGTGTGTCGCGATCCAGCGCTGTCGGTCGAAGAATTCCATGATTACTGGCTCAATCCCGGGGTGGGCCGCCAATATGATTCGTTCCAATGGAGCTTCGCCTATCAGTATGCGTTTGCGGACGACGAGGTCTCGGGATCTCCCGGCGGGTTGGCCGACGGCGAATTCAAATCCCGCTTCCACGGGCTGATGATGGCCTGTGACTGGAAGTTCTGACTTGGCGCGGGCGGGGTTGACCGATTGGCGATATCTGTCGGGGGAGCTGCCATTGCCCGCAGCCGTCGTCGGCAACTCCCGCCGCTGCCCACCGCATGAATCGTCCCTACAGGACGGAATCCCATGCCATGCCAACCACCCGGCACTGCGTGCCGGACTGTGATGAATGGTCCGGTTGGGACCGAAGATTCTCCCGACCATGCGGCAAATCTGTAGGTCGATCAGGGCAGCAGCCGCAGGTGGTTTCGGCAAGGAATTTTGCCAAGCGCTCTCACCGCCAGCCTCATCAAAGACCCGCCTCGGCGGCGGGCTGGGTTGTTTCGAAAGCACCGATGTCCGGAGCCTTGCCGCTGAAGGGCAGGGCCACGTCCACGCCTCGATCAACCGCCGGATTGCCGGCTTTCAAATGGAGAAATCGGATTTCCGGCAGATCGCCGTTAGGCTGGCGGGCGGCCACCAGCTCCGCCAGGTCCAGGCTTTCGAAATCGCGGTCGTCGAACCGGAGTTGCAGGGTGAAGGAATTGGCCGCCAGCTGACAGAGTGCCTCGTCGATGTTGGAAACTTCGCTGTTTGCCTTGTAGCCGAGGTTGTTTTTCAGTTCGTGGCCGAAACCGGGCACATCCAGCGTGTGCTCGAGATTGCGCCCTAGCAGGTTGTAGTTGGTGCCGTTCTGATAGGCGGAATTATTGACCAGATCAATGCCGCCCGGGTGGTGGTTGGCGTAGAATCCCGCCATTTTGTTGCGCACCGCCAGGCTGCCGCGCGTCACGTGGCGCGGCACCGGGTTGGGGAGTTCCCCGCCGTCGATTCCGAAGCCTCCGAGCTTGAAGCCGTTACCGTCACCGAGCCGCTCGAATTCCGGACCGAAGCCGTTGTAAAACGCCCAGCAGTTTTCGATCAGCACCGGCTCCCGGGTGCTGATCAGGTCGAAGCCATCGTCGCTGTTGAACCAGGCCCGGCAGCCGCGGAAGACGTTGTTGACGCTGCCCTTCGGCACGTGGAAGCCGAAGCCATCGACATTGCCGCCGCGCTTGTTCCCCGAGGTGTGATCGTAATTCCGATAGGCGTCGCAGTTCAACACGAGGTTGTTGGATCCCCTGCCGAGCCAGAAACCGATCGCCTGCCCGTCGTGCATTTCCAGGCGCTCGTAGAGATTGTCGCTGCCCTGGTTGTCGAAACAGATCGATTGGGTGTGCGCGGTGATGGTGACCTGCACGCCGGTCACCGCCAGGCCCTTGAGATGGAGGTGGGAGCCGCTGACGTTGAACGCGGTGACACGCAGGTCGCGCGGTTTGACATCGCTGAAATCAAACACCGGTTTTTCGTCCTGATAGGCGAAGTAGTTGATCCGGCGGCCGGGTTTGCCGCTTTTGGTCAGGCAGATGACAAGCGCTCGGTTGCGCGCGGTGGTGGTGATCTGCCGCTCGTTCATCCGATAGATTCCGCCACGGATGAAAACCGTGTCACCGGGGTTGGCGGATTCCTGGGCGCGGCGAATCGTGGCGAACGGCGCATGCAGGCTCCCGGAATCCGTGTCTTTACCATCCGGCGCGACATGGTAATCCCGGGCGAAGGCGCACGCCGTCGAGAGGCAGAAAAGAACGAGGGCGATGGCGGGGCTGGACATTTGGAAGGGTGGTTCAGGGGATGACTCCGGTGACTTTAAGAGGGAGTTCCAGAAAATTCATGTCACCTATTCGGGTGAATCTCGGAAAGCCCCGACGCCCGCTTGCCAGATTTGGAAAAGACCGCCAGTTTCCAGCATGCGACTTTTTCAAGACCAGGTTTATCAAAAGGGCGGGCAATTCATCCGCATCGTCCGGCTCGACCGCTACGAGGTGGAATTCAAAACCACCACCGGCAGCGTGAAAGGCGAGGGGACCGTGGCGGTGTTGGCGAAAAAGGAATTCTGCCGCCTGCTCAAGGGGATGACCCTGGTGGTCCCGGAAAAACCGGTGGAATGAGCGCAGTGGAGCCTTCCCATGCGTGGATCCATCCAACATCTTCTTGCCAACATTGGACCACTCAGGGGAGAATGACAAAAAGAGTAATTTTCCGGTTGTCAAAACCCTCGCGCCCCCTCTTACTGCCGCCCCGCCCGCGAGGGTGGCAATGTGTGAGGCCCGATAGCTCAGTCGGTAGAGCAGTGGATTGAAAATTCACGTGTCGGCGGTTCAAATCCGTCTCGGGCCACCTTTTGTAAGCTACTCAATCTCAGGGGGATGCAACCCGCGAGGTTGTTTGTTTGGCTAACTAAAAAATTTCAGGTGCCACAATTCAGCCACAATCGCGCGGTTGGTTCACCCGATCAACCAGCCAAGTAGCGAAAGGAAGACGATTGTCCCGGAAGGCAGAAAGCTTGCCACGCCACCGCTGAGGGTGCCGACAGGGGCTGCCAATCACCATCCTGAGAAATCCCGCTGGGTGCTGGTGAACGAGCCTTTCGAGTTAGTGCGCAAGGCGCCCTGTTTGAGAATCCCCCAAATCTCTGTTTTTGCGGTCTTTGCGATCTCTTGCGGCTAAACTCATCTCGGATTTTAGGGTGACAGGTCCGAGCCTCCGGCGCTGAACCGGTTTAGGCAACCGGATCCGGGCAAACCGATCGCCGCTGGTATTTGAGACAGAACTCGCCGAGGTAGAGCGGGTCGATCCAGTCCATGACACCGATGTGCATGTCTTCGTTGGCCAGGCCACCGCCTCCATGCTCGGGAAGTCCGGGCTCTCGTCCGAGGAAATGCGCTTGGGGAGTAACGACACGGTTCGCATCACGACGAAGCTTGGCCCGTCGCCCGCGACGGTGGATGGGTTCCTGCGTGTCATCCAAACCGTTCCGCGGAAGAGCTCCACCGGAAACGCCGCCTATGCCAAGGCGGTGATGAGCGCCAGCCCGGCGGCCTATTGGCGCTTCGAGCGCTTGAATTCCGAACGCCAGGTGCCGGACGAGACCGGCGGGCAGGGACTTCAGCTCTATGAAAACGCGAGGCTCGATGGCAGCGACAATCAAAGCTATCTCGCGGTCAACGACCATGATGCCAAAGGTTTCGCCTCCACCCGCGCCGGGATTCCCGGCTTGAATGCGGCGGGCGGGCGGACCATCGAATGTTTGTTCTATTCGACGCGTGAGAGATATTGCACCATCATGGCGTTTGAGCTGGAAGGTCCCTCGGCCCCGGGCATCAGAATCCCTTACATGACCAAACATGCGCCGCAGTCGTTTCTGCTCGAACGCACCCGGCTCAAGGGCGA
>JBIPMR010000413.1:0-4300 GCA_044369025.1 Luteolibacter sp. | reverse complement strand
AAATGAGCTTGGAGAGTGGATATCTCGACGCTTGGTCCGCCTACGGAGTTTCCCTTATGAACGGCGAGGGAGTAAGTCGTGATCGCGCGGAGGGATTTCATTGGCTGATGAAAGCGGCAGATGCGGGCTATGGCCCGGCACGGCTTGAGCTGGCAGGTTGTTACAGAAACGGGAATGGCGTGAAGAAGGATCTTGAGAAGGCAATGAGCTGGTATCGCAAGGCGGTGGTCTCCGGCGAGGATGAGGCCCTGAACTCATTAGGCTTCTGCCTGAGAAAGGGCATTGGGTGCATCCCTGATGCTGTTGAAGCCGCCAAGCTCTACCAGCTCGCAGCCGATGCTGGAAACCCGAGGGGGCAGCATAATCTAGGATTTTGCTATGAGGAGGGTGTCGGGTTTCCGGTCGACAAGGGGAAGGCGGTTCATTGGTATTCAAAGGCCGCCGCTCTCGGTAATGCGAAAGCCAAGGAATGCCTGAAACGGCTGGGCGTCCGCTAGGACCGTGTCCTTGGCACCCTATCCCGCGCTGCCTTTCGGATGGGTTTGAATTCAGATTATAGCGTGGGGCTGAATGTCCGATTCAAGCGCACCCGCAAGCCCGATCGGTCGGCTTGCCCCATCGACCCACTACCCGCGAACCGATTGCCCTTTCCAAGCTCGAATCCTTCCTCTTCAACTCCGTCGACATCCTGTGAATGGTCTCGGGCCTTTCACTTTGCCTTACTAGGCGAGTGCCGGGTGGCAAGTCGAAGCTTGGCGCGTGCTCTGCGAGGAGGTAACTGTGGACCGTTGTGACGCCTATGGAGTCAAGCCCAGCCCCCAGCCAAGCGCTTCCCTCCGGCACCCGGATCGAGGAGTTCGTGGTCGAGCGGGTGCTCGGCTCCGGCGGCTTCGGCATCACCTACCTCGCACGCGACGCCCGACTGGATCGCCAGGTGGTGATCAAGGAGAACCTGCCAGCGCAGTTTTGCTTCCGGGACACGCACTCGCTGACGGTGGCCCCGCGGCATACGCACGGGGAGGACGCGGACAATTTCCAGTGGTCGCTGGAGAACTTCTCGAAGGAGGCGGCGATGCTGGCGTCACTGGACCACCCGGGGATCGTCAAAGTGCTGCGGAGCTTCGAGGCCTTCGGCACGGCGTATTTCGCCATGCCCTTTGTCGAGGGTATGGCGCTGGACGAATTGGCGAAGAAGCGAGCTGGAGATCCATTCAGCGAGGCGGAGCTAATCGGCATGTTGGAGCGGGTCCTCAGGGCACTGGGATACCTTCATGATCGCGGCATCTACCACCGTGACATCAAGCCCGGGAATCTCCTGATCACGAATGAAGGCCTGCCCGTGCTCATCGACTTCGGATCAGCCCGCCAGCGGCTTTCCGAACGCTCAATGACGGTAGTGGAAAGCGCCGGATACACCCCTTTCGAGCAGATGCAGAGCAACGGAAACATCGGTCCGTGGAGCGATCTTTATTCTCTGGGTGCCACGCTGGTGAAGGTGATGACCGGCGAGGCTCCGCCAAAAGCGATGGATCGCATCAAGAACGACCCCTATGTGCCGTTGGCGACGAGAGCGGGGTTGCTGAAAACGTATTCTCCGGGATTCCTGGCGAACATCGACAAGTCCCTGGCTGTCGAGGACGAAGAGCGCTGGAAGGACGCAAAGGAGTGGCGGGGGGATGTATCCCGCGAGCAGCACGGGATAACGGACACCAGCTCCACGGCTTCTGTCATGCCGGATGCGAATGAAGCAGCGGGTGGTTCCCCCGGTCCAACGAAGAAGCGCCTCAGTAGGAGGGCTTTGGCACTAGTCGCTTGTCTTGCGATGGGGTCGCTCCTTTGGAAACTTGGAGCTGAAATTCAGAAGGGCAGAAGCGCCAAGGCAGCGGTCGTCGATCAAGCGGACACCGGGCGCAAGCAAGCGGAGTCAATCGCCGAAGAAGAGGAGAGGGAGCGCAAAGCCGAAGAGGAAGGGCGAATGGCCGAAGCATCGCGAATCCGCGAAGAAAAGGCGGGAGCCGAGAGAGAGCGTCGTGCCGCGCTCGCTAAGGAAGAGATGGAAAGGAAGACGCAGAAGATTGAGCCGGTAGAGGATAGCCCGATTCACCAGGTGATTCCCGGAACCTTTTTCGATATGCTCTGCAAGATCCGGGGGAACGCAATACTCGAAGCGGAGAAACTTTACGAGGGAAGCACCTTCGAGATGAGGGAAGGGAACGCTCTGGTCATTGATCGCCTGACCAAAGCACTTATCCAGTTGGTGGCTGCAGCATACGACGAGTCACAGCTCAAGGGAAAGACCCCGGAGGAATTCGTGGCTGCAAAGCTTTTCAGTGTGTTCGAACTCCTGGAGATGCAGATGGAGGACGAGATACGGGACGGCAGGAACGGCACTCTGGGGATCGTGGAAGTTGGGATGAACAAGATCGACGCGGTGGCGGAAATCATTGAGGAAATCGTCCGCATTAGGCTTTCACCTGAGGATTTTAGCGAATGGAAACAAAAATGGGATGCCGCCGGGGAAGCGACGAGCGATGAAGGGCCAAATGTCGTCATGGTCGCCGAACCGGTGACTCCGGACGACGAGGAGCGAGGGAAAGAAGTCGATCCCCTAGCATTCTTGGTCGAGCGGCGTGCGACCCAAGCGGATGTGGAGGGGTGGAGCATCGAGGGCTTGAGCTTCGCGCTCAATTATCTGTATGCGCGGCAAGGATACCCGTTTCGCAATAAGGGAAATGAGAGCCTCCGGCAGGCCTTTGATCGCTATCCATGGTATCGTCCAGTTGAGGGAATGACGGACGATCAGGCGGGCGAGAAGATGCCCCTTACCGTCAAAGAGAATATGGAGTTCCTGGCAGGGATCCGGGTGGAGTTCAAGAAGCGCGTCCCCATCGAAGATCCGCGCGAATCGTTGACGAAAGACTTCATCAGTCACGGCGAGGCTACCGAGCTAAGCCTTGCCGAAATTCGCTATTCCATCAACTACCTGTATGCTCGGCATGGGTTTCCCTTCGAAGGCGAGAAGTCCGAGAGCATCCGGCGGGAGTTTGAACGTTTCCCGTGGTATCGGCCCGTTGCTGGTCGGACGATGGAGCAAATTGACCGAATGATGAACCCCTTCGAGAGGCAGAACGTACAAATTCTTGCTGAAGCTAGGAGGGAAAAATGAAGTTTACGGGTAGGTCGACGAATCGAGAGCATCGCTGCGGCCGATTGAGTCGGAGTCCAAGAATCTAATGGATTGCCCCATGGAAACCGGAAGTTCCACTACTCAGGCACTCCCCGCCGGAACCCGGCTGGAGGAGTTCGTGGTCGAGCGCGTGCTCGGTTCCGGCGGCTTCGGCATCACCTACCTCGCACGGGATACCCGGCTGGATCGCCAGGTGGTGATCAAGGAGAACCTGCCGGCGCAGTTTTGCTTCCGGGACACGCACTCGCTGACCGTTGCCCCGCGACACACTCACGGAGAGGATGCCGACAGCTTCCGCTGGTCGCTGGAGAACTTTTCCAAGGAGGCCGCGATGCTGGCTTCGCTCGACCACCCGGGGATCGTCAAGGTGCTGCGGAGCTTCGAGGCCTTTGGAACTGCGTATTTCGTGATGCCTTACCTGGAAGGTCTCACTTTTGACGAGTTGATCGCGAGTCGACAGGACAAGGGCCAGGTTTTCAGCGAGGACGAGCTCCGGGGCTTCGTATACCGTGTCCTTGGAGCGTTGGGCTATCTCCACGACCGTGGCGTCTATCACCGCGACATCAAGCCGGGGAACCTATTCGTCACGCTGGAAGGAATGCCGGTGTTGATCGACTTCGGTTCCGCTCGTCAGCGCTTGAGCGAACGCTCGATGACGGTGATCGAAAGCGCGGGTTACACGCCCTTCGAGCAGTTGCAGAGCAGGGGCAATGTGGGGCCGTGGAGTGATCTTTACGCTCTGGCAGCTACCTTGGTGAAGGTGATGACGGGCGAGGCCCCGCCGAAGGCCAACGACCGGACGATGGGGGATCCCTGGCAGCCCTTGAGCGGGCGGAGCGAGCTGGCCGGCAGCTACTCGGAGGTTTTTCTGGCGTGTCTTGATCGTGCCTTGAAGCTGCGGGTGGAGGACCGTTGGCAGAGTGCTGATAATTGGTGGCATACGCTTTCCGGGCGGGACGTGAAGGTTCCCGCCAAGGCAGTAGCTGCTCCTCCTGCCCGGACGGCCGCTCCTCCTCTTCCTGTGCCTGCTACTAGATCCGTGATCCAGTCGTTTCCGCCTGATGGGGAGTCTGCCGAATGGGAAAAAAATCCTAATACGACTCAAGCGGTGGT
>JBIPMR010000412.1:0-4307 GCA_044369025.1 Luteolibacter sp. | reverse complement strand
CTCGAATCCGCCGCCCAGCGCTTGGACGCGACCACCGCGACACTGCTGACTTGGGCATGGGGACAGACGGTCGCTTGCGCGGCGGGTGCGGACGCCGTGGCGGTCGGTCAAGTGCGTTCCGGCCCGCCGAGGCCGGGGCAGGCGGGGTTTTCGATGAACACGGTGCCGTTGGTGATCCGACGCGCCGGGCCGGATTCTGCGGAAGTTTGGCTGCGGGAGTTCCGCCAACAGCTGCTGGCCATGCGCGCGATCGAGAGCGTCTCGCCCCAGGATTTGCCGGCGGGGATTTTCCAGGAAACCGGCGGACCCTGGCCGGGCGGCATTGTCATGGTCGAACGCGGCAGCCTTCACCACCAAGTCGGGAAATCTGAAGTGATCGAGGCGATCACTCTCCATGAGCTCGGCGGCGAACCTTTGTTAGCCAGCGCGTGGATCCATCCCGAGTTGCGCTTGGAAGTCGAAGTGAACAGCGGTCCCGCGGCCGCAGGTTTGTTGGATCACTGGGCGGCGATCGTCACCGCGATCGCCGACGAGGCGGCGGATCCCATCCTTTTGCCTGCGGCGATGAGGGAGGTGCTGGCGGCTTGGGAAAACGGTGGGGAGGCGGTGGCCGCCTTGCATCTGGCGACGGCGTGGCACGAGGCCGTCGGAAAATTTTCCGATCAAATCGCGCTGTGGACGCCGGAGAAATCCGTGAGCTATGCGGAACTCGCCGCCCAAGTCGAGCACCTCGCCGCCCGCCTGCATGAGGCAGGGGTGAAACCCGGGCAGCCGGTGGCAAACCTGCTGGATGCCCGCGAGCATTTGGCCTGCGTGGTTTTGGCGCTCGCCCGTCTGGGCGCGATTCACGTCCCGCTCGACCCGGCGTTGCCGGAGAATCGCTTGCGCATCATTCTGGAGGACTCGGCTCCGCTTTTCATCCTGAGCGACCAGCCCGAAGCTTGCGCGTCATTTTCACCGCCCTGCATCCGCATCGATGGCGCGAGCGGTAACATTTGTCCCGCGGAAATTCCCGACGATCCGAGGGAAACGCTGGCGCTTCTTTATACTTCCGGCTCCACCGGCCGGCCCAAAGGCGTGATGATGGTCCATGGCGGAGTGGTCAACGAGGCGCACGGGATTGCCAATCTGGCAGGCATCGGCCCCGGCGAGCGGGTGCTGCAATTCGCCTCGCCCGGCTTCGACGCATCGCTCGAAGAACTGCTGGCGACGCTGCTCAGCGGCGCGACGATGGTGCCGCGGCCGGAGGGTTTGTTGAACGATCTCGACGAGTTTCAAAACTTCATCCGCAGCGCGGGCATCACGGTGCTCGATCTCTCCACCGCGCACTGGGCGGCTTGGTGCGCGTGGATGGTTTCGGAAAATGAAGTCGTCCCTCCCACCGTAAAAACCACCATCATCGGCGGTGAGCGGGCGTCTGCGGCCGCGATGCAGGATTGGTTCGCCGCGGGCGGCCGGAGTCAGCTGCTCGTCAACACCTACGGCCCCACCGAGGCCTCGATCGTCGCCACGGCGGAGCGGATCCGCGGGGATTGGGATGAAACCGGCGACCCGGCGATCGGCCGACCGCTGCCGGGAGTTTTCGCCCGGGTCGCGGATTCGTCCGGCCGCAGCCTGCCCTGCGGAGCGGCGGGCGAGCTTTGGCTGGGAGGGATTTGCATCGGGCCAGGATATTGGCAACGGCCGGACCTCACCGCCGCGGCATTTCATTTCATCGATGGGCGTTGGTGGTATCGCACCGGCGACCGGGTTTACCACGACCGTGGTGGCAATCTCCGTTTCCTTGGCCGCCAGGACGAGCAACTCAAAATCCGCGGCAACCGGGTGGAACCCAACGAAGTGGTCCGCGTGTTGGAATCGATGCCCGGAGTGTCCGCCGCCCAAGTGGGACTGGTGCGCGGCCATGGCGCATTCCACCAACTCGCCGCCTGGGTCCGCTGGGACGTCACCCCGGAAGACGCCTGGCCGGGACAACTCGCCGCTTTCGCCGCCGCCCACCTGCCCATCGCCGCGATCCCGACGCGCTGGGCTGCCGTGGAGGATTTCAAACTCACCGAACGCGGCAAACTCGACCGCAGCCAACTGCCGGACCCGATGCTCACCGCCAGCACCCACGGTTCGTCGGAGCCCCCGGCCACGCCCACCGAAGAACGTCTGGCGAAACTCTGGGGCGAGTTGCTGGGCGTCGAAACCATCGGCCGCGACGAATCGTTTTTCGAGCTCGGCGGGCACTCGCTGGCGGCGCTTCAGTTGTTCGCAGGGATCGCGAGGGAATGGCGGATCCGGATTCCGATGGCCACCCTGATCCACTCGCCGACGCCGCGGTTGTTGGGCGAGGTGATCGATCAGGCCGCGGAGATGCAGCAGCCCCCGCCACGCGCGCGGCCGATGGTTTTACCCATCAGACAGGATGGCCACCTGCCGCCGTTATTCTGCATCCACGGCGGCGACGGCGGCGTTTTCTTTTATCGCGACCTGGCCGGGCACCTGTCTGCCGGTCGCCCGCTGCTGGCGATCGAGTCGCCCGCCCTCGCGGCGCATGAAGAGGTCACTTCGGTGCCGGTCGAAGAAACCGCCACGAGTTATCTGAACGCGCTCCGCCACCATCAACCGCGCGGGCCCTTCCACCTCGCCGGTTATTCCTACGGCGGGCTGCTGGTTTATGAAATGGCCCGCCAACTCATCGCCGAGGGGGAAGCCGTCGCTTTCGCCGGGCTGTTCGACACGGTCAACCCGGCCACGCCCGTCCGGGAATACAGCCTTTTGGAACGAGCGGAGGTTTTTTGGGAGTCCCAGGACCATCCGAACTGGCTGGGCCGCGCCGGTCGGCTGCTCGCCCGCACCCGCGAGGGCATCGCCACCCATTTCCGCGTCAAAGAGGAAATCCGCGCGGCCCGCAATGCCGGCAGCACGGAACCCCACAGCGACCTCCGAATGCTGCAGGTGCGAGAGGCCCATTGGGAATCGATGGAAAACTACAAGCCGGCGGCGCTCGATTGCCACGTCACCTTGTTCAAATCCCAGGCCACCGACGACAAGTTTGACATCCCCGGGGATTACGGCTGGAGCGGCTTGGTGAAATCGCTGGAAATCGTCGGAGTCAAGGGCAAACACCTGACCATGTTCGCTCCCAAGCACATCGGGGAACTGGCCCGCAAAATCAGCAAACGGCTGTAAAATCGGCAGCGGGGGCTTGTGAAATTTTTCACAAAGCACGCTTGCCCGGTCCGCCCTGGCTCGGCATATTCCCGCCCGAACACCGCCGGACGATTTTTCAAAAAGCTTCCGGCGCCATTATTTAGCCATGAGCGACACACCTTCGGCGACCGCGGAAATCAAACTGCCCAAAGATCTTGCGGCGGAAAAAGGCATGGTAAACGTCCAGATTGACGGCATTTGGCACCAATTTCCCAAAGGCACCCGGATGATCGAAGCCTGCCGTCAGGCGGAAATCATCGTTCCCCACTATTGTTATCACCCGAAACTTTCGTCACCGGGAAATTGCCGGATGTGCCTGGTGCAAATGGGCATGCCGCCACGCCCCGCCCCCGGACAGGACCCGCAGCGCGATGAAAACGGCTACGAAATCATCGGCTGGATGCCGCGCCCGGTGATCGCCTGCGCCAATACGGTGGGCGAAAACATGGGCATCCGCACCCGCGGCGAGCTGGTCGAAAAATGCCGCGAGGGCGTGATGGAGTTCCTGCTGATCAATCACCCGCTCGACTGCCCGATCTGCGACCAAGCGGGCGAATGCCGCCTGCAGGAACATTCCGTCGAACACGGCCGCGGCATTTCCCGCTTCGTGGACATGAAGGTGAAAAAGCCGAAAAACGTCGATATCGGCCCGCGCATCCGGCTCGACGACGAACGCTGCATCATGTGCAGCCGCTGCATCCGCTTCATGGACGAGGTCGCCAGCGATCCGGTGCTCGGCTTCACCCAGCGCGGCACCCACACCACCCTGACGGTGCACCCCGGCCGCCTGCTGGATTCCAACTACTCGCTCAACACCGCCGATATTTGCCCGGTCGGCGCGTTGACCTCCAACGACTTCCGCTTCCAAATGCGGGTCTGGTTCCTCAAGGAGACGCCGACCATCGACGTCAATTGCGGCACCGGCAGCAACATCACCGTCTGGACGCGCGGCAACAAAATCCATCGGATCACCCCGCGTCTGAACGACGAGGTGAACTCCGCCTGGATGCCCGACTCCCATCGTTTGAATTTCCACTATATCGACGGCCCGGCGCGCCTCACCGAGCCGCTGGCGTGGAGCGCGAGCAGCGCGCCGTCGAAATTCATGC
>JBIPMR010000411.1:0-4333 GCA_044369025.1 Luteolibacter sp. | reverse complement strand
ACCAGCCCGATCACGAAATCATCGACCGCCGGAATCCCGCCGCCGTCGCGTTCCTAGCAGCCCTTGCCAACTCCACCGTCCAGCCAATGCGCCCCGTGGTGGAAACTACCAAGACCGGAAGCGGTGAGGCATCCACACCGATCCAAATCTGGCTTGCCGCCGTTTCCCAACATGGCCTGCGTCAGCCCGACCAGCTCGACCTCCCCATCAATGGCGGCGAAGCCACGGCAGATGCAGCCTACCAGACGGCCCGTGCGCTTGTGTTCCTCACACCGCCATCAGAAGCTGTGGCAGCTTACGCTCAGGACCGTGGATTCACCGTGATCATTTTCCCGGCGGATCCATCCGGGTGGTTGGCCATTTTTGAAACCCACACCTCCATCTTCGGCCCCATCTCCTCACCCGCATGAGCACCTCCCTCACTGAATTCTCCCCCGGTGCCCTCGTCCGCGCCCGTGGTCGCGAATGGGTCGTCCAGCCCGGCTCCACTGCCGGCGCACTCTCGCTTCGTCCGCTCGGCGGCTCGGAGGAGGACATCGCGCTCATCCTTCCGGATCTGGAGTTCACCCCACCGGAACCCGCCGTCTTCCCTCTACCAGATCCCTCCCACCACGGCAGCCACCAATCCGCCACCCTGCTGCGGGATGCCATCCACCTGAAGCTCCGCAACGGTGCCGGCCCCTTCCGTTCCTTCGGAAACATCGCCGTCGAGCCTCGCGCCTATCAGCTTGTCCCTCTCCTGATGGCGCTCCGCCTTCCGGTCGTTCGCCTGCTCATTGCGGACGACGTCGGCATCGGGAAAACCATCGAGGCCGGCCTCATCGTCCGCGAGCTGTTCGACCGCGGCGAAATCACCCGCTGCGCCGTCCTCTGCCCACCGCACCTGGTGGAGCAGTGGCAGGCCGAGCTGGAAAACCGCTTTCACCTGCGTGCCGTAGCACTCACCTCCGCCAGTGCCAACCGTGTCGAACGCTCCCTCCCACCGGGCGTCGGGCTCTTCGACCAGCACCCCTTCGTCGTCGTCAGTCTCGATTACATCAAGAGCGAGCGCCACCGGGAGCACTTCCTCTCCATCGCCCCGGAATGCATCGTCGTCGATGAAGCCCACACATGCGCCGCGGCAGGGCAGGGGAAACAGCTCCGCTTCGAGCTTCTACAAAAACTCGCAGCGGATGATGAGCGCCACCTCGTGCTGCTCACCGCCACCCCGCACTCCGGGGACAACGATGCCTTCTACAACCTGCTCTCCCTCCTGCGGCCCGAGTTCTCCCGCCTCCGCGATGACAAGACGGGAGCACACAAAGACGGCCTCCGCGACGAACTCGCCCGTCACTTCGTCCAACGCCGCCGCAAGGACATCGAGGAATGGCAGGACACCAGCATCTTCGCCCGCCGTTTCACCACGGAAATCACCTATGCCCTCACCGGCGCATGGGGCGATTTCTTCGACAACGTGCGCGACTACTGCGTCGGCCTCGCCACCCGTGCAGAGGAGTCTCAAGGACAGCACGCCCGGATGATCTGGTATGCCACGCTCGCCCTGTTGCGCTGCGTTTCCTCCTCCCCGGCCGCCGCCGCAAAGGCCCTCGGAACCCGCCTCTCCGGCACCCTCGCAGCCGGTTCGGATGCGGATCTCGAAATCGCAGATGACGAAGAACGCATCTATGATGGAACTGGGGATGAGCTCAACCAAAGCGACATCGAGCCGGCCGCAGCGATGGATGAGGAAGCCGCCCGCCTTACCGAACTCATCGCCACCGCGGAAAAACTCTCCGGCACCAAGGGCGACCCCAACCTCGCGGCTCTGGTTACCCACCTCCGCCAACTCCTCAAGGATGGCTTCCGTCCGGTTGTCTTCTGCCGCTACATCGCCACCGCCCGCTATGTGGCGGAGCATCTCGCCAAGGAATTCAAGAGCGCCACCGTCGATGCCGTTACCGGCGAATACTCTTCCGACGAACGCCTCGAACGTGTTGAAACTCTCGGTGAGGCTGAGCAACCGATCCTCGTCGCCACCGACTGCCTATCAGAAGGCGTCAACCTCCAGCACCTCTTCACCGCTGTCGTTCATTACGATCTGGCATGGAACCCCTCCCGCCACGAACAGCGGGAAGGTCGTGTGGACCGCTTCGGCCAGCAGGCCCCCGAAGTCCGCGCCACGATGCTCTACGGCCAGGACAACCCCGTCGATGGCTTCATCCTCAACGTCATTCTTCGCAAAGCAGAGGCGATCCGCAAGGAACTCGGCGTCCTCGTCCCGCTGCCCGCAGACGAGCAACGCATCAATCAGGCCCTCATCAAGGCCGCCCTGATGAAGGAGAACCGTAAACAGAACTATCAGGCCCAATTCGACTTTAGTTCACTCAGCCCGGACCTAGCCACTCTCGACACCCACTGGAAGGATGCCATGGAAAACGCCAAGGCCAACCGAACCGTGTTCGCCCAGCGCCGCCTCCGCCCCGATGAAGTCCTGCCCGAGTGGGAAAAACAACGCGCCCTGCTCGGTGGTTCCGATGAAATTCTGAGATTCGTCCGCAACACCTGTTCCCGCCTGAATTCCCCACTGGAGCCCTACAAAAAAGTCGCCTGGAAGCTGCTTCCCCAACACCTGCCCCAAGCCCTACAAGAGCGCTTGGCCTTGGAGGATATCACCAAGCCACTCGCCATCTATTTCGATCCCAAGTCCAGCATCCCCGGTGCCCGTCACGTCCAGAGGACCCACCCGATTGTTTCGCTCTTGGCCGATACCCTGTTGGAAGACTCGCTCTCCGGTGCGGAGCACCCGCTCGCCGCCCGCTGCGCCGCCACCGTCACCAATGCGGTGAGCGTCGTCACCAGCATCTTCGTCCTGCGCCTACGCCATCAACTCACCAGTCGCCGCCGGGATGTCACCCGCACCCTCATGGCCGAGGAATGCGTCACCCTCGCCGTCGCCGGCCGCTCCAATCCGCAATGGCTCACCGAGACTGATCTCGCCCCACTGCTCGCCGCCGAACCTGCGGCAAACCTCACCGAAGCCGCAGCCACCGACCACATCCAGACCACCCTCGATTTCCTCAAGTCCCAGACGCCCTATCTCGAAAACCTTGCCACCGAACGCGCCAACGCACTTCTGGCAGACCACCGCCGCGTCCGCGAAGCCGCCCGCGACATCGGCAGCTACGATGTCACCCCCTGCCTGCCCGTCGATGTCCTCGGCGTGTATGTACTTCTACCCGCCAGCCTTTGATTCCCGCAATTTGAAATGAAAGAAGGTATCCTCCTCGATAAAAAATCTATCCGCATTTTCGGCACCGATCCGAAGAAGTGGGGCTGGAGGGATATTGCCTCCGATTGCGCGGGATTCGCCAACGCCCGCGGTGGGCACATCCTCTTCGGCATCGAAGACGATGCGGCCGAGCCTCCAACGGATCAGCGCATCGAGCCTCACCTGCCAGACCGGCTCGTGAAGGGCATCAGCCAGCATACCACGAATGTTCATGTCAGAGCGGAAATTGTCACCTACTCCAATGGCGGCCAATTCATCGATCTGGAAATCGTCCCCAGCCTCAAGAGCATCGCCTCCACATCCGATGCCCGCTATTACCTTCGAATCGCCGATGAAACCCGCAAGCTTCTCCCTGAGGACCTTGTGCGCTTGGTTTCCGACAAGGACGCCTATCAATGGGAGACACAGGTCACCCGCAAGGTTCCGGCAGACCGCGTCGATCCAGCCAAAGTCTCGCGTTTTTTGTCTGCCATCCGCACCTCGGATCGAGTCAAACCGTCGGTCAAGGAGCGCTCCGATGATGAGATCCTGGAGCACTACTTCTTCGTCCAAGATGGCTGGCTAAGCAATCTCGGCGTCCTGTGGATCGGAACGCGTGCAGACCGCGCCCAGCTCCTCCACGCACCCACCATCCAGTTTCTCAAATACGACAGCCATGGTGACCGCGTGTCCAAGTTACTCTGGGACGATTTCTCGTTGAATCCTGCGGAATTGATCGAAGCCGTATGGTCCGACATTCCGGATTGGAAGGAATCCACCGAACTGCCCGACAGCCTGTTCCGGAAATCCGTTCCTCATTACGACCAAGTGGTCATCCGCGAGCTTATCGCGAACGCCCTCGTCCATCGCCCCTACACGACGCGCGGCGACATTTTCATCAATCTCCACCCGGACTATCTGGAAATCCATAATCCCGGCCTGCTGCCGCTTGGAGTCACGCCCTCGAATATCCTTCAGAAAACGGTGCGACGGAACAATCTCCTCGCCCAAGTCTTCCACGACCTGAAACTCATGGAACGCGAAGGCACGGGATATGACCGGATCTACGAAACCCAGCTCACCCAA
>JBIPMR010000410.1:0-4334 GCA_044369025.1 Luteolibacter sp. | reverse complement strand
TGATAAGTGATTGATAGGCCGAGACCCATGCCTTTGCCGACGTCCTTCGAAGTAAAGAAGGGGTCGAAGATTTTCGGCAGGTTTTCCGGTGGAATGCCGATGCCGTTGTCGCGGATCTCGACCTGCCATCCCTCTCCGGCAGACTCGATGGCGCAGTCGATCCGGCCGGGATCGCCGCCCATTTCGTCGATCCGCATGTGGATGGCGTCGATGCTGTTTTGGAAAAAGTTGATGAAAACCTGCACCAGTTGGTTCGGGTTCCCGCTGATCAGGGCGTTGTCCGGGGAAACCAGATTGAAGGCGAGGTCCTTGCCCACCTGATGGCTCACCATCCGCCGCGCGCGGCCGATGATTTCCGCCAGATCGGCATCCCCCGAGGTCGCGCTGTCGTCGCGGGTGAATTTGCGCAGGTCGATGACGATCTGGGAAACCCGCTCCACGCCTTCGCGGATGTCCTTGAGGATGTCCACGTAATCCTCCTGATCGCCGCCGGGCATCAGTTTGGTGAAGGTTTCCAGGGCGTGGATTCCGGCGCTGGTGTAGTTGAGCGGGTTGTTGATTTCGTGGATGATTCCGGCGCTCATCCGGCCGAGGGCGGAGAGCTTCTCGTTGCGGACCATCATCACCTCGTTCTCCTTGATCTGTTCGAGGGCGGTGTTGAGCTCGGTGTTGAGGTCGGCCATTTCGCGGCGGATCCGCGCCATGGCGAGCTGGTTTTCCAGGCGCAGCGCGAGTTCCGCGGTTGAGAAGGGCTTGGTGAGGAAATCGTTGGCTCCGGCCTGCAGCGCGCTCAGCTTGGTTTGCTCGTCGGCGCGGGCCGTTAGAATGATCACCGCCACGCCGCGGGTGCTGTGGTTTTGCCGGATCCGGCGGCAGACTTCGACGCCATCCATTTCGGGCATCATGTGGTCGAGCAAGGCGAGCTGCGGGCGTCTCAAGCGCGCCAGTTCCAAGGCTTCGGCGCCGTCGGAGGCTTCGATCACCTCGACATCCTCCATCTGCATTCTGAGGAAACGCCGGATGTCCGGCTCGTCATCGGCGATCAGCACCAGTGGCCGCGCCCCGCCCGGCCGCCCGCCAATCATCGACGGGGCGGTGGGGCCGGGCGGATGCTGCGGCATCGAGGAACGGGATTGCACTTTCCCCGGGATCGACATGGCGGCGCGGCGGTGGAGATCCGCGATGTTGCCGCCGTCGCGCAGGGGATCGTCGCCGAGCACGTCGACCGTGTCCACCCGAACCGCCACCGCCTCGGCCGGCAGCTCGATGGTGAAAATCGTGCCTTTTCCCAGCATGCTGTCCACCTTGACCAGGCCCTCCATGGCTTCGGTCAAACTGCGCACCAGCGCCAAGCCGATTCCCGCGCCTTGGAATTTGCGGGTCGATGAGGTATCGACCTGCCAGAAGCGCTCGAAAATCCGCGGCAGCACTTCCGGCGGAATGCCGACTCCGGTGTCTTCCACCGTGAGTCGGAGCTGATTCGACGAAACGACGGCTTTCACCTCGATGGTGCCGCTGGAGGGCGTGAACTTGATGGCGTTGATGACCAGGTTGAGCAGGATTTTATCGAACTTGTCGCGGTCGAGCTCGATGCACTCACTGTCGGACCGGCAATCCCAGATCAGGGCGACGCGATCCTGCTCGGCGAGATGCCTCAAGGAACGGAGCAACCCGTCGATATGGGCTGAGATCAGCGTCGGCTGGCGGTTGATGTCGGCGTGGCCGGTGTCAAAGCGGACCAAGTCCAGCAGGTCGTCGATGAGCTTGAGCAGCCGCAGGCCGTTTTGCTCGAGCATCAAGGTCATTTCCCGCACCACCGGCTCGCCCGATTGCCGCGAAATCACCGTTCTCAGGCGCTCGGTGATGCCGAGCATGATGGTCAGCGGGGTCCGCAGCTCATGGCTGATGTTGGCGAAAAAGCGGGTTTTCGCCTCGTCGAGCTCGCTGAGCTGGCGGTTCCGCATCTCTAACAACTGGCGCGATTTTTCGACCTCCGAGCGCAGGCAGAATTCGCTGTAGCGGAGTTTTTCATAAAAATAACTGCCCGCGAGCACGAAGACGGAAGTGACAAACAGGAAGAAACCATTGCCAAAAAGAATCCCGAACTCCGGCGTGACCGCGGACGACAACACACTCAGGGTGTAAAACAGAAAGGTCGCCAGGATCATCCACAGCGAGTTCATGAACGTCCACCTCAGGAGCAGCGAGAGGCCGACGAGCACCAGATTAAAGCCCGCGTAGTAGACCGAATTTCCGCCATCGGTGACGGCGATCATGATGCAAATGGAAATCGTCGGCAACAGCGCGATGCCCTGCGCGACGATGGTCGAGTTCTTGGTCTGCCGGGTTCTTCCCAAGTAGACGTAAATCAGGCCCAACAGCAGCGCGCAGGCCGCGCGTATCACTAGAAACTCCGCCGCGTGTGCCGGAAGAATCACCCAGTCCAGCGAAGAAGCGGCGAGCATGAACACCGCCGCGAAAAGGGCGGCCCGCCGCGCGTTGGTGAACGCAATCCCGCTTTCATAGTCGCGGAATGCTTTCCGGAGAATGATCTCCTGATCGAGCGGGTTGACGAGGGCGTCAGCCATTGGCGAGTTCGATTTCAAGGAACAGGTTTACTCCGGTGGCATCCGCCTTGATGGTGGTGCCCTGCAGGTTCAGTCCAGCGGGAACTAGGTCGGCCATCTCGGCCTCGTCCCGATAAATCAAATTCCATTCCATCACGTATTCCATCCATGCCTTGCGCGGATTGCCCGCCGCGACGTTGGTCACCATCACGATCCCGCCGGGGCGGATCATGCGGCAGAACAACTTCACCAACCGCTTGCAAACGCGTTGGGAAAGATAATCAAACAGCCCCGCGCAATAAACGATGCCGTCATTCCCGAACTCCTCGTCACCACCCTGGCTGGCCGCCCGCAGCAATTGGTGCACCGAGTGTTGGAAGTAGCGGACCTGCGTCTCGCAGCCGCCGCTCATCCGCGCTTCCCGGATCCGCTCGCGGCTGTATTCCAAAGTCTCCGGATTGAAATCGAGCAGGTCGATTTCCGCCAGATCGCTCTCTTCGCAATCCCGCAGGAAGCGCTGGACTTCCATCGCCGGCCCGCACGCCAGGTTGAACACCCGGGTCTTGCCCTTGCCGACGCGGCGGGCGCACTCGGAGCGGAGTTTCTCGATCAGGAAATCGATCCGGTTGCGGTGGGCGACCACCGGTTCGGTGTTGAGCAGCGCGAAATTGAGCAATTTGGCGAACGCGGACGATCCCTCGTAGGGATTTCGCAGCATCATGTTGACCATTTCGTAATCGCCCGCGTAGCCCGACGGCTTGGTGTAAGTCCGATAGAGAAACGGCGAGCAGAGCACGATGGGATGCAGTTCGCGCCGGACATACGCCTTGTGCACCGCCACTTCCGCCTCACCCACCTCGAGCGCCACCTCCTCGAATTGTTCCATCGACGGCAGAACCTCCTCCACCACCCGGTTTTCAATTCCAGCGAAAATTTCCTGCTCCAAATCATTGCGGCGGCGCGTCACCGTCGTCCGGATCCCGACATCCACGCCGGTCAGCCAATGCGGCACGCCGGAAAGCATGCTGGAGAGGTCCGCCACCACCAGCTTGAACGGGTCCTGCACCTTGTTGGCGGATTTCCATTCCCCCATGAAATTGCCAAACTGCCCGCAAAGGTCCTCGCTGCCGACTGCCGTGGCACTCGACAGGAAATCCACCTCCACCCAGCCCTCGTCGAGCATCGCTTCACAAACCAGCACGATTCCGGTGTTGAGCAGATTGCTGACCACCGCCTTGCCGTGGTAAAGCAAACGCCTCGATGCCATGATCCGGAAGTCCGACAAAACCTCGGACAACTGCAGGATACTGTAGGGATTATAAACCTCAAAAACGACGGAATACCGCTTGATTGTAAGTAGGTTGGCCGCCAACTCCGTACCTTGGCAGTTCCGGCAGGTGATGACGCTTTGGGATGATTCGCGGGTTAGGTCCATTGGGGAAATCGGCCGTCACGGAACGTTCGCGATTTCTCTTCGGAACGGCAAGCCGCCAAAATTGTTTTTTCAGCTCCGTTGATAATCAACCGAAGCACCCGTCCGGAAATCTTGACTTAAGGCGATCGAACGCCGCCCATGCATGGACTGCGGTGGCAGAGCGCAGCGGCGACACCGCTTTGGATTCTTCACGAAGCCAAGGTGCCGATGCCAATGAAACATCCAAAGCGGTGTGGCGCTGTCGCTTCCCACCGCAGTCCAAAGGGCAAATCAGCCCTCCCGCCGCTTGCGCACCGCTTCCGCCAGATGATCGAGCACCGCCACCGTGTCAT
>JBIPMR010000027.1:0-13230 GCA_044369025.1 Luteolibacter sp. | reverse complement strand
CGAGCATTTCCAGCAGCGCGTTCTCGAGTTTCGGGGCCACCGATTGGTTCGACCAGTCGTTGGTTTGCGCGTCCGCGTGATCGACTAACAAAACCAGGTGCCCGCCTTCGATTACCCACTCCTCCATCTGGCGGTTGAAACTTTCGTTGCTCAGAATCGAGGCGGGCAGAAACCACACGGCGTCCTCCCATTCCGGAGCGGTCCAGGTCTGCACCGAGCGCACTTCGTTGCCGGTTTTCGTGCAGAAGCGTTCCGCCGCCAGCCATGGATTCACCCGCGCCTTGCCCTTGAAGCCGATCTCGCGCTCGACCTCGGTGTAGTCGCACGAGGTCAGTGACAGCATCACCGCGACGATGGCTAACAAAAACCTCACCGCTCCCTCCTTTCGCCAAACGGCCATTGCCGGCATAGCTGATGGACCTCCTCATCCGCCGGGCTGACCCCGGCATAGGCCAGCCGGATCCATGCGCCGGTGATGCTGCGGAAGTAGCCCGGCTGGGCCGCGTGGCCGGCGCATTCGACACGGCGCAGGCAATCGCCCTCGGTGTCGGATTCCTGGATTTCGACGTTCACGAGCTCGATCACGCGCGAGATGGATCCCCGATAGAGCAGCGCGAGCGCCTCATGCTGCCGCCCTTGCTGCCAGAGCGTCCACGCCGCGGTGGGCACATCTTCGGGTAGGCTGGCGGACGACACCTCCATGCCCATCACCACCCGGGCCGTCGGCAGACGGCTCTCAAGCTTCTCGCGAGTTCCCCGCAGGAGGAAGGCGTGCCGGTATTTCCACAGCACCCAGCCAACCAGGCCTAACAAAACCGCGGCCGCGCAAATCCCGAAGAGGTAGGCCATCGCCTGCCCGACCCCGGCCAGCCATGACAGAGGAGTTCCGGGCTTTTTTTTCTTCGGCTCCCATTCCTTCACCGTGTGAACCTTGAAATCCGGGTGCGCCTTCACTTCAAGGATCACCTCCGCGGGCTTCCGCGGCTCGTCCGCGCGCCCGCGCGCCGGCATGACGAACACTAACAGCGCGACCGCCAAAACCACCGCCTTCGTCAGCCGCTGGGCCATTCGTTTGAAAGCCAGCTCGACATCCCAGCCTTCGATCCACGTCCGGTTGTTGATGTAAATTCCGAAACCGGCGCCGATCATGAAAACATCCGTTAGGGAAATGGCGAGCATCACGCAGCCGATGGCGGTGCGCAGAACCAGCAGTGGAATTTCCATCGGCTCGTCCGGATTCCAGGAATCGACCGCCAGTTGCCACGCGCCATCCTGCCCTTCCGGAATGAACATCAGCACGAGGCCCAAAATGGCGAGTCCCAGCCATGCGGCGACCAGATCCGAGGCGAAATAAATCCACATCACCACCCCTTCGCCGCGACGGACGATTTGGCCGGTGCGCTGGCGGTAAGCCTTCCCGCGCAGGCCTTCGAGATCTTCGATGGCGAGCGTGACCGGCAGCCATGGCGAAAACCGTGCCCACAGGAAACGATGAAAAAACCGCCGCTGCCAGACCCGCGGGATTTCGCGCCAGACGGATCGCCACGGCGGACGCTCGCCAAACAGACGCCGGCTCAGTTCGAACAAAACCATCCGCGAGCCCGCCGGTTTCCACCACCAGAAAAGCACCAGCAACCACAGCGGATGATTCCATAACAAAACTCCCGCGACCACGGTGGGGACGAGCACCGCCAGCCACCAACCGCAGAAACAGCACCAGAAATCCCGGCGCACCAGGGCGAACCCGAGGTCCACCGCCTCCCAGTCGCTGCGCGGGCGGATCTCCGCGGTCACCTCATCAAGCCGCACGGCCGGACCTCCTTCCCGCCATCAGGAAATAGGCGATGTGCAAGACCCAGCCGATGATGCCGACCGCGTATTTCAACATCGAGGGCAGCGGTTGCGCCGACCAGAAGCCCTCGACCACCGCCGCCAGCGTGGTCAACAGCGCGGCGCCATAGATCAACGGCAGCGCCTGTTTCGACGCCTCCACCAGCGCGCGCACCCGCGGCAGCCGCCCCGGCCGCAGAATCGCCAGGCCTAACCGCATCCCTGCCATTCCCGAGACCACCATTCCTAACAACTCAAACGCCGAGTGCCCGGCGACGAAGGTCCAGAACGATTCCGGGTTGCACGCGTGGTTCACATAGCCGGCCGCCGCGCCGAGGTGGAGGCCGTTGAAAACCAGGAAAAACAAAGTCCCGAGCCCGGCCGCCATGCCACCGGCGAAAATCCGGAAATCGATCGCGACGTTGTTGTAGATATAGAAACAGAACATCATGAAATTCGAGCCATACTCGGACCTCAGATGGGAAAGCTGTTGCTCGCGGCCGCCGTACATCTGCTCCATCGACGCCATCCCATCCGCGCCCAGCACCGCCTGGATCCAACGGATGTCGTGCCCGGCGGAAAACATCGTCACGAAAAACGGCAGCCAGAAAACCGCGCTGCACAGCCAGAACAAACGCCACTCGCGCCGCACCGCCTGCGGGAATTTCATCGCCACAAAAGCCACGGCGTTTTCCCAGCCGCCGCGCCGCGTCCGATAGATCAACTCGTAGCCGCGGATCACCAGCGCGTTGAGCCGCTCGGTGATGCGTGATCCATACATCCGGGATTCCGCCAGTGATAGATCCAGGCACAACTCGCGGAACCGCCGCGGCAGTTGTTCCGCATGCGGCGTCGGCTTCCCGTCCTCCACGCTGTCCACCAGCCGCTCGTATTCGGCCCAGCGCTCGGCGTTCTGATGTTCGAAATCTCCGGACGTCATTTCAAATTCAGGGTTCGTTGCGTTTGTCCCGGACCCAGTGCGCCATGGCTAACAAGCGGTTCACGCCCGCCATGCCCGTCGCCCCGCTGAGCGCGGAGGCCTGGTCCGCGATCTCCAGCCGCCGGCCTTCCGACCACAGCCCGGCCCGCTCACGGAACAAAGTGAGCGCGCGCATTTCATTGGCCGTCAGTCCTACCGGCAACGGCACCGCCACGATCGGCGGCGGGGTGGCGATGACCGGCATGGAGGCCAGCCGGTCGTAGATCACCACCGTGCCCGCCGCCAAATCGCCGAGCCGTTGGAATCGCTTGGTGGCGAGGCAACTCGTGATGCCGAAGGCGTAGGTGAAAAACGGCATGCCATCGATGAACCGCAGGAAATTCCTAACCACCGCCTGGCCGAGCGTGATGGGTGAGCCGGTGGCCTGAACCACCCGCAACCCCATCAGTCGCTTGCCGGGAGTGGCCCCGCGTTTGCCGGCCTCGAAAGCGACCGGATAGAGCCAGTCCAACAGAAACCAGCAAAGCAGCATCAAGCCCTCGGCGACCCTGCCGCCGATCGCGACTCCCGCCAGTGACAAGCCGAAGCCACCGATCGCCAGCACGATCCCGCGGATCGTGAAATCGATCAAATAAGCGGCCGCCCGCAGCAGCGGACCGGCCATGCGCAGGCGGATTTCCACCCCTTCGGCGAGTTCCACCGATTGCAGGGTATCGAGTTTGTCCGTTTCCACCATGGTGCCGTGTTCCCGGCGAAACTAGGGCAATTGCCTCGCAGGTAAAGCCCGGGCCGCCGGACTTGACGGAAATTCGCGCCGCGCCGATTCACGAGGCCATTTTTTCCATCAGATTCAGGAGGTAATCCCGCGCCCGGCGCGCCCGTTCGAGCATGCTCTGCACCGATTCGTTCTCGCGCGATGAGAGTTCGAGAATCAGGGTGCCGGAGAATCGACAGCGTTGCAGTTCCTGAAAAACCCTCGGCCAGTCGATGTGGCCGTCGCCCGGGGCGAGGTGTTCGTCACGGTCGCCGCGGTTGTCATTCAGGTGGACCAGATGGAGATGGCCGGAGAGTTTATGGATCATGGTATCGAGCTCGCGGGCCAGAAAGGCGTGCCCGGTATCCAGGCAGGCGCCGACCTCGCAGTTGCGGATGCTGCCTAGCAGATAGAGCATGTCGTTGGTGTGGCCGAACAACAGGTGGGGCAGCATGTTTTCCAAAATCAGATGCAGCTCGAGCTTGCAGCAGCGCTCGGCCACGAGGTTGAGCGTTTCGGCCGCATTGCGCATCCGCACGAGGAATTCAGCGTCATCCGGCCGCCCGGCGCGCTCCGGCCCCGGGTGCAGCACGATGTTTTTCACCCCCATCGCCTTGGCCGCCTCGCAGGCCATCAGCAGCTCATGCACCGCCTCCGCCCGCGCCGCCGGATCGAGCGCGGTGATGTCGATTTTATCCGCGAACGGCGCGTGGAAGGAGACCGGGTTGAGCCGCAGCCCACGCATTCGCGCGGCGGCCCACTCGACGTCCTGGTGGTTGTGATAATCCAAATGGGCGGGAAACGAACACACTTCGATGGAGTCAAAGCCGCTGGCGCTGACCTCGTCGAGAACTTCGAGAATGGGGCGGCTGTAAAAACAACCGGTGGAGAGTCCAATGGGCCAGGGTTTCATGGTTTGGTTGGGTGTTGGATTTGGGTGAGGATTTCCTTGTAGCGATGAAGACTGCATTCCCCGGTCGGCGGGCCGGGACAAAAGCCTTTTTCCTGCGTGGAAATGCAGTTGAAATCCACCAGTTCATCCACCCCCGTCGCCCACAGGCCGGCAAAAAGGCGCGTGTAAAAATCCCCGCGCGTCCCCGCCTCGTAGTCGTCCCAATTCACCCCCCAGCCGTGTTCCGGATTCTCGAATTTCGAGCGGATCAATCCGGAAATGTGGCGTGGATGCCAGCCCTCGGCCAGCAGCACCCGCGTCACCAGCTGGATGCCGGCGGGCTTGAGCAGTCGGTCGTTAGGCCATTCCAACAGGCTTTTCACGCACGGCGGCAAATGTTCGAGCGAGCTGCCGTAAAGTTCTTCCCAAGCGACGCCCGGATTCTGGAGCTGCGAGTAGTAATCCTCATGAAACCGCCGCAGCCGCGAACCCAGGTATTCATCCAACAGTTTTCCGGTACCTTTTTCCCACAACGGGATCCGCCCGCTCGCCCGCCGCGCCAACTCCTTGACGCGGTCCGGGTCCTGGCGGCACTCGATCGCCTGGCGCACATCCATTTCATGCAGCGGGATCGTCTTGAACTGTGGCAAATCCCCCGCCGTCCGCGGTTCACTGGCCATTTCGGGCTTGAGGTAATTCGTGTATGGCATTCTCACCATCCGGGTGTGCAGCGGATCGCCATATTCGGAAATATCGATGGAAATCAATTCGCGCTGGCTCGTCGCGCAAGGGCCCACGTGGACTGCCGTCACCTCCACCGGCACCGCCGTCTGCGGCGCGGCCTCCCATTTGATGCGATGGGCGAGGTATTCCATCAGCAGGGCAATCCCGGCGAAGCGGCCCTGCATTTCCACGCTCATTTCCGCGGCCACCCCGCCCCCGAGCCGCTCGAGGCAGGCGGCCACCAATTCCGGGGCCGGATTCAACCCTTCGATGCGCCGCGCCACTTCGGAATCCAGCCGCACCCGCCATACGAAGTGGTGCCCCTGCCCGGTGATCAGGTGCAGCGGCGCGATGCCCCACTCCAGCAACAGGGCTTCGATCACCCGCACCACCGGTTCCTGCAGTTGGAATGTCCGCAACGGATCAGCGTAGGCTTCACCCGGAGCGTCGAAATTCACATACTCGACATCCAAGTGCAGCAACAGCGATTCGCGGTCCGCCAGCGAGCGCGCGATGTCGAGTTCCCGATCCAAAAACCACTGCAGCTCGCGCGGCGGATGTAGCTCGGAGCGCTGGAACATGCAGCCGTCCGAATGGGTCAGATAGATCGCCGTGGCTGCTTCCAAAGTATCGCCGCCCAAATACTCCACCAACCGTTGCCGCACCGCCGGATCTGCATAAATCGAATTCATCGGATGAACGGGGGGATCAAACCAACAAGCGCCCGCAATTGGCGGAGCTTTGGAAAACTACGGCCTGAAGCCTAAAATTCCGACTTCCAAGTGACAAGGTAAATCGTCCCGATTTCCGGCGCGCACCTGAAGCGAAGCCGGGCTCGCAAGAAAAAACGCGGAGGGTTGCCCCGCCGCGTTTGAACACCGGATAGACACACACTGAAAATTACGCCTCAGCCAAGGTGCCCATCACCGGCTTCGGGAGCGGCTTTTCTTTTTTGCGAAGGGCGCGGCGCATCTTGGTGAGCGCCGAGTTTTGAAGCTGGCGGATGCGCTCGCGGGTCACCCCGAATTCGCGGCCGACTTCTTCCAAGGTGAGCGCCTTGCGGCCGTTGAGGCCGAAACGTTCGTCGATGATCCGGCGCTCGCGTTCGTCGAGCACCGAGAGCAGGCCGTCGAGTTCGCCGTGGAGGTTTTTGTCGGAAAGCATGTCGAGCGGATTGGCGGCGCGGTCGTCGCGGATCACCTCGCCGAACTCGGTGGCTTCACCTTCGTTGATCGGGGCGTCGAGCGAGGTCGGACGGTAGGAAGCCTGCCTGAGCAGGGCGAGCTTGCGGGCGGGAAGCCCCACTTCGTCAGCCAGTTCCTCGTCGGTCGGTTCGCGGCCGAGCGCTTCGGTCAGGATTCCGGCGATGCGGCGCATTTTGGCGATTTTATCGACCATGTGGACCGGAAGCCGGATCGTTTTCGACTGGTTGGCGAGGGCCCGCTTGATGGATTGTTTGATCCACCATGCCGCGTAGGTTGAAAGTTTGCCGCCCTTTTCAGGGTCGAAGCGCTCCACCGCTTTCATCAGGCCGATGTTTCCCTCGGAGATCAAATCGGTGACGGGCATGCCGTAGTTTGAATAATCCTGTGCGATTTTCACGACCAGGCGCAGGTTTGCGCGGATCATGTGGGAGCGGGCTTCCGGATCACCGTCCTTGATGCGCCCGGCGAGAGCGACTTCCTCCTCAGCAGTGAGAAGAGGGGTCTTGGAGATCTCCCGCAAGTAGAGCTTTAAGCTGCTGTCTGATTCGTAGGCCATGATGTTGTGGGGTTGCTTGTTGAGCGTCGCTGAGGGGGGCTTTATTCCTTTTTTATGAAAATCAATTCACTGTAGATACCGAGTAGCCACCCTGGATGATGTTTTGAAGCGAAACTGGTCTTCAGCACTGATCCAGCATTCCGCATGCCCGCAGATAGAATCCATAAGTCATTGATCGTCATGCTCATTTTTTAACAGAGGTGTGACAAAGTGCATGATTCACCGTATTCGCCCGTGCAATGTGCCATTTTGGCGCATCTGAGATTCGACAAACGCCGGGGCCTGTCCCATTTTCGGCGCGTGATCGACACCCTGTATCCGATACTTCGCCGTGGATTGTTCCGCCTGGATGCGGAAGTTGCTCACCATCTGAGCATGGCAGGACTGCGGATGGCCGAAGCCAGCGGCTTGCTGGGCCTGGTTTCACCGCACGATGAGTTGGTTTCGCCCGTGGAAGTGATGGGCTTGAAATTTCCAAACCGCATCGGCCTCGCTGCGGGGTTGGACAAGGAAGGCAACACGATCGACGCGCTTGGCCGACTGGGCTTCGGCTGCATCGAGATCGGCACCATCACGCCCCGCCCGCAGGCGGGAAACCCGAAACCGCGCTTGTTCCGACTGATCGCCCAAGAGGCGATCATCAACCGGATGGGCTTCAACAACCCGGGGATCGATGCCGGTGTGGCGAATGTGCAGACGTCGAAAAAATTCGATGGGGTGATCGGCTTCAACATCGGCAAAAACAAGGACACGCCCAACGAAAATGCGGCGGACGACTATTTGATCTGCCTGCGGAAAGCCTACCCGGTAGCGGACTACGTCGCGGTGAACCTGTCCTCGCCCAACACCCCGGGATTACGCGACCTGCAAGGCGCGGAAGCCAGTGCGCGGCTGCTCGAAACGCTCAAACGCGAGCAGCAGAAACTCGCCGCCGAGCACGGCAAACAAGTGCCGCTGCTCTTTAAAGTGGCGCCGGACTTGGACGAGCATCACATCCGCGAGTTGTCGCAGGTGTTCCTCGACGGCGGGCTGGACGGCTTGATCGCCACCAACACGACTTTGGATCGCGAAAAAGTCGCCGGCCACCCGCGCGCGGCCGAGGCGGGCGGTCTCTCCGGGCGTCCGGTTTTCGAAAAAAGCACGGCGGCGCTCCGCCAGTTTTCCAGCCACCTGGGCGGCCGGATTCCGATCATCGGCGTCGGCGGAATTTCCTCGGTGGACGACGCGCTTGAGAAAATCCGGGCGGGAGCCTCGCTGGTGCAGATTTACACCTCGTTCATCTATCAGGGGCCGAAGCTGGTCAGGGATCTGGCGGCGGCGCTTTGAGCCGGGCGAAAATCTAGCGCAAAGTTTTTTGGGTTCGATTCATGGTAAGCCTCGACGGACCCGGCGCGGCACGTTGGAATCCGAGGCAATCCATGAGCCTCTCCGCCACCGCCTCCCGTTTGGAATCCGCTGTTTGTTCGGTCGTCCGCGGCCAACCCGAAGTGGTCCGCCGGGTCCTGGCGTGCATGATTTCCGGCGGCCACGTGCTGCTGGAGGATTTCCCGGGGACCGGCAAAACCACACTTGCCAAGGCCATCGCCAAGGCGGTCAGCGGCGCGGTCTTCAAGCGCGTGCAGTTCACCCCGGATCTGCTGCCATCCGATATCCTCGGCATCTCCGTGCTCGATCCGCGCACCCAGGAATTCCGTTTCCATCCGGGGCCGGTCTTCACCGACATTCTTTTGGCCGATGAAATCAACCGCGCTTCCCCACGGACGCAGAGCGCCTTGTTAGAGGCGATGGGCGAGCGGCAGGCGACCATCGACGGCCAGCGCTACGAACTCGACGGCTTGTTTTTCGTCATCGCCACCCAGAACCCGGTGGAATTCCGCGGCACCTATCCGCTGCCGGAAGCGCAGATGGACCGTTTCGCGATGCAATGCACGCTCGGCTATGTGACCGCCGCCGAGGAAGCGGCGATTCTAGCAGACCAAGCCGAGAGCCATCCGGTGGACACGCTCACGCCGGTGGCGACGCGCGAGGAAATCGTCGAACTCATGAACCTGGCGCGGCACGTGCGATTCAGCGAGGAGCTCCGGCATTACGTGGTCGCGCTGGTCGGCGCGACGCGCGGGCACCCGTCGGTGCAGTTGGCGGCCAGCCCGCGGGCATCACTGGCACTGATGAAAGTATCCCAAGCGCTGGCGGTTTTCCAAGGCGACGATTTCGTCTCGCCCGAGTTGATCCAGTCGGTGGCGGCGGACGTGATCGCCCACCGCATGGTGCTCGCGCCGGAGGCGAAATATTCCGGCTCCAGCGCCCGCCGAATCATCGCCGAGATCATTGAACAAATCCCGGTGCCGGTTTAAACTCCGCCGTTCATGAGCACCGATCCACCAATCTCCGGCGGCACGCCATCGCTGCGGCGGAAGCGCTTGGACCTGTGGCTGCACCGGATTTATTTCAAAAGCTCGGGGCTATACTGTTTTTTCGCACGCCGGCTCCGCCCCGCGGGCATTGCCGTCGCGATCGTGTTCGTGCTGGCGACTTTTCTCGGTGTCGGCCAGACCAGCGTTCCGGTCTATCAGCTATTCTCGCTGATGTTGGGAATGATGTTGATGGCGCTGCCGCTGGCGATGGTGAGGCGCGCCACCGTGGAGGCGAAACGGGACCTGCCGCGCTACGCCACCGCGGGTGAGCCGCTGCGCTACACCGTCCGAGTCTGGCAGAACGGCAAGCGGCGGTTAGGGCGCGCCTGGCTGGCGGATTCGCCGCCGGACCCGCGGCCGAGTCTGGAGGATTTTTCGCGGCTCAAAGAACCCGGCGAGGAGGAGCGCAACGGGTTTGACCGCCACCTCGCGTATTTCCGCTGGCGGTGGCTGTTGTTGCGCAACCGCCTGTTCATCGATGGGTTCTCGCCCGACGTTCTCGATCTCAAGCGCGGCTTGCCCGGCAAAATTTCCATCGAGGTGACGCCGCTGCGGCGCGGGGTGATCCGCTTCGATGACCTGCGGCTGCTGCTGCCCGATCCCTTCGGGCTTTTTCAAAGATGCCGCAAGGTGAAGGCTCCGGCGGCGACCTTGTTAGTGCTGCCACGGCGTTTTCCGCTGCCCCCCATCGAGTTGCCGGGCGGGGCTGCTTTCAAGATCACCGGTGAGGCGAACACCAACGCCATCGGCACCTCGGGCGAATTCGTCGGCCTGCGCGACTACCGCCCGGGCGATCCGCTGCGCCAGATTCATTGGAAAAGCTGGGCGCGCACCGGCCGGCCCATCGTCAAGGAGTTGGAGGACACCTACTATCCACGCTACGGCCTGATCCTCGACACGCTTTCCTGCGATCGCTCCGACCAACAATTCGAAGAAGCGATCTCGGTGGCGGCTTCGTTCGCCTCGTCGATCGACACCAGCGAGTCGCTGCTGGATCTGATGTTCATCAAAAACGAAGCCCACCTCGTGACGGCCGGACGGGGCTTGGAACGCGCGGAAAAGCTGTTGGAAGTGCTTGCCGGCGTGACTCCGGAAAGAACCGAAAACTATCAGGCTCTCGCGCAACTGGTGCTGCGCCACCGCGGGGACCTGACGTCGTGCCTGGTGATCTTCAACGGCTGGGACGATGCCAAAGCCAGATTCCTGCAAACCCTCACCCGCAACGCCGTGATTTGCGCGCCATTGGTCATCGGCACCGGCCCCGCACCCGCGGGAGTGCCCGGACACTGGCTCGAGTCCGGCAACCTCGCCCGCGATCTCCGACGGCTGCCCACCCGCCTGCAAACCGCAAACTAACACCTTCCTTTCCATCAACACCATCCATCCACCGCCCCGCTATCTGCTAGGCGCATCGCTCCTGTTCTGGGGAGCGATGACGAACCGGCCGTTCATCGGGCTGTTTCTCGCCGTGTGCGTCGAGTCCGCCCACTGGGTGCGGGTGCGTTGGGAGTTCGATGATGAAGCTTGCGGCAAGACGTGGCAGTTTACCGCAGTCGGCATCGGGCTGGCCACGGTGCTCATCTGGCTGGATGGCAGCCGGCTGACCGCGCTGCCCAACCTGCTCACCTGGCTGCCGCCGCTGCTGCTGCCCATGCAGTTCGTGCAAGCCTACGGCCTGCGTGATTCGCTGGCGCTCAACACATTTTCATTTCTGGCAAAACACCGCCGCAAACGCAACCTGCGGCTCGGCCTCACCGAGGCGGTGGTGCGCATCAATTTCGGCAACATCTACTTCGTCACCACGCTGGTCGCCGCCACCCTGGGAAGCCGCGCGGGCGCCAATGACTGGTCCTACCTAACGGGAGCCTTGGTTCTAGCAGGAACCTTGCTGTTGTCCCACACCCGTGGCCGCCCCCTGGCGCTGCTGCTCGCGCTGATCATCGCCGGCGGATTCGCCGTGGCGGGTCAGACGGCCTTGAGGCGGGCGGAAGACTGGATCAGCAGCGGCGGCATGGCCGGCACCGCGAAATTCGATCCCAATTCGGTCAGCACTCTGATCGGAAAACCCGGGCGCGTCCAACAATCGCCCGACATTGTCTGGAGGCTCAGCCCGGCCGCCGGCTCCGCGCCGCCGCGCCTGTTGCGGACCGCGACTTATAATAACTATCGGACATCGATCTGGGAAAACCAGCGGGTGCCGGAACTGGATTTCCAGGACCTGACCACCCGCCCGGCCAGCGACGGCGGGGTGTTTTTCATCGTCAAGGAAGATGCCGGCCTGGATGCGGTGAGCAACGCGCTGCCGCGCTTCAACCTGCGCGGCACGGCGGCCAACGAGACCCCGCTGCCACTCCCGGGCGACGCCGCGAGTTTGCGGGATTTCGTCCTGGACGGCATCGACCGCAATTCCTTCGGCAGCGTCCGGGTCTTTCCCAAATCATCGGTGATCGACGGCACCGTGCTCTGGAAAGGCGGCACCAACCCGGAAAGCCCGCCGCTGCCCCTGGAGGATTTCCAAATCCAAAACAACGAACGCAAAACCATCCGCGAAATCGCCCTGAATATCGGTCTCTACGATGCGCCGGACCTCCGCTCGAAGCTCGAACTGGTGCGCAACTGGTTTGCCGAAAATTTCAAATACTCGCGCAATCTATCCATCTACAGCCCCAGCCAGGTGGCCGTCAATCCGAGCGGCATCACCCAGTTCCTCACCAAAAACCGCAGCGGGCATTGCGAATATTTCGCCACCGCCACCGTCCTGCTGCTGCGCGAAGCGGGTATTGCCGCGCGTTACGCGGTCGGCTACGGCGTGATCGAGCGGGATTTCAAACGCAATCAATTCCTCATCCGCGGCACGCACGGCCACGCCTGGTGCCGGGTCTGGGACGGCAAGGCCGGCGTCTGGACCGACTTCGACACCACCCCGCCCGCCGGCCTGGCCGGGGCGACGCCGCCGCCATCATCCACCCAGTGGTTCTCCGACAACGTGAAGCGCGTGCGCGAGGATTTCTTTCTCTGGCGCAACCGGCCTAACAATCGGTTGGCGGTCACGGGGGTCATGTCGCTGATCGCACTGGCGGTGCTGACCTACATGATGAAACGCTTATGGCACTCGAAGCGGCGCTTGGAAAATTTCGCCGCATTCCATGCCTACGACGGCCCGGTCATCCGCACCCCGCTGCACAATCTGGAGGCGGCGGCGAGAAAACATCTCGGCCACCGGCCACCGGGAATGCCGTTTGGCGAGTGGCTTTTGCAAACCGCTTCGAGGCTGGAAAACCCGGCGTTGCTGGAAGAGGCGGTCCTGCTCCACCAACAGCTGCGCTTCGATCCAGCGCCGGCGTTGCCGGAGGCTCGGGTGCGCTTGGAGGAGCTGACCGCACAGCTTGCGAGCGCTTTGAAACAGGGCGTCCGGCGCGCCGCTTAGGTAACATGTCCTTGGGGATTGCTAGGAACAAAAACCCAAGCCCCCAATGGGCGGGATTCGTTAGCCCCAGGGCAGCCACCACACTTGGCCTGGTTGTATCCCGGCGAGCCCGCGCGGCCATGCGCCATCAGGTTGAGCGTCGAATACGGATCCTCGCGCAATCCCCCGGGCCAGAGCTCGCGCCAGTTGCGCAGGATCTCGTTGAGGGTCGTCTTGATGCTGTCTTCATGAACACCCGCCGCGATGCCCTGCAACTCCCAAATCCCCCCTTCGTTCCCGTTGATGATTTCTATACTCAGATATCCCGCCCAACGTTAAATGTGCGCCCACCGGCGCGATTGAAAGGCAAATGAGATGAATTTGAAACAGGGTCAAAGGTTGCAGGAAAGAGGGTCATTCCGACTCAGGGCGGGTAGCCGGTTTTCGACCATTGCCATGTCCGGCTTGGTAGGGACGCATGAGGAATGTACCAGTTCCAGCAGATGCTTC
>JBIPMR010000409.1:0-4336 GCA_044369025.1 Luteolibacter sp. | reverse complement strand
GGCCGCGACGATGCCGGGCAAGTCACGCTGCCCGCCGGTCTTTCGGGTGTCACGGCGATCGCCGCCGGAGCCTATCACAGTCTCGCCTTGAAAAGCGACGGCACCCTGGTGGCCTGGGGCTGGGACAGAGGTGGGCAAGTCACGCTGCCCGTGGGTCTGGCGGGCGTGGTGGAAATCGCCGGCGGTTATGCCTTCAGCATGGCCTTGAAGGCCGATGGCAGTGTGGTGGTGTGGGGCGACAACTCTTCCTCGCAGACCACCGTTCCCAGCAGCGCCAGCCTGGTCACCCACCTTGCGGCCGGCGCTAACCACGCGCTGGCGTTGCGGGCGGATGCGATCCCCGCCCAAGTCGCCCGGCTCGATCAGGACAATGTGTTTTCCGGCAAGGTCGGCATCGGCCGCAACCCCGCGGTAAACGCCTTGGAAGTCGCGGGCAATGCCAGCAAAAGCACGTCGGGAGGTTGGTCCCTCAACTCCGACCGGCGCATCAAGTCCGAGATCCGGCCGATCCTCGGAGCTCTCGAAAAGCTCGACCAAGTGCGGTTGGTCGACTTTCGCTATACCGAAAACTACCTCGCCACCCACCCGGTGATCGTAGACCGCCGTTATCCCAACGTGATCGCCCAGGAGTTCGCCGAAGTCTTTCCCGACGATGTGAAAAGCAGCGGCGAGCGCCTGCCGGACGGTTCCGAGATCTTGCAGGTGGATACCTATCCGCTCACCATCTACACCGCCGCCGCCGTGCAGGAACTGCATCGGGAAAACCAGGCCTTGAAGCAACAAATCTCCGCCCAGGAGCTCCGCCTGCGGAAACTGGAAGCGGCGCTGGAAAAATGAGGATGCACTGGCCACGCGGGTTGTTTCTTGGGCTCTCTCTCACGCTGCCTGCGGTGGCCGGGAGCAGCGCGGACTATCAGCTTGCCCCGTTCTCGGCGGATGGCGGCGGCCTCGCTGCCGGCAGTGGGGACTATCAGGTCAATTCCACCACCGCGTCCGGTCAGGCGGGTTCTTCCCCCGACTACGGGCTGCGCACGGGATTCTCCGGCCAGCTGCTCGATGCCGTGGAGCTGCTGCTCGATGACGCCGGTTCCGGGATCATTCTGGATGAACGGGCCGGCCGCCAGCTCGGGGCGGGCCTGCGCTATGATGACGGGACGAGCGCGCCGCTCGCCGCGGAAGCGCTCGCATGGAGCGTGCAAGGCGGGCCCCTGGCCGGCATCAGCAGCGGGGGACTCGTCACCGCCGGTTCGGTCTATCAGGATTCCTCCGCGCTGGTCGGGGCCGCCTATCAGGCGTTTGCGGGATCTCTCGCGATCCAGGTCGTCAACACCGGCAACGACGACTTCGGGGGATACGCCGGAGACGGCCTGTCCGATCTCTGGCAGGTCGGCTACTTCGGTGAGGCAAATCAGAGCGCGGGTCCGGCAGGCGACGCGGATTCGGACGGGCTCAACAATTTACAGGAATACGCCTTCGGCATGAATCCCGCGCAATCTTACGGCGGCATGCTGCGCTGGAGCGGGGCGAATCTGTTGGAGCGCGGCGTCCCCATGCCCTATGCCAGTGGTGTGGCGGGCAGCTTCTCGTTCCGTGCGGTCTTCGCCCGCCGCAAGGACTACCTCGCCGCGGGCCTCTCCTACACCGTCGAGTTCAGCGGGGATCTGGCCAGCTGGCGGGCCTCCACCGCCACTCCGGCGGTATTGGCCGACGATGGCGAGATCCAGGCGGTTTCCGTGGCCTATCCGTTTTTTGTGAATGGCAGGAAGGCGCGCTATTTCCGCGTGAAGGTGCAATCCAACTGATCCCATGAAATTTTCCAATCCTAGATTTGGTGGGGGGGGGTGGTCGCCGCAAGGGCGGCTTGCGCTTCTCTGCTGCGGTGCGGCCGGTTTCGCATCCATTAGAAATGCCAGTGCCGCCATTGTTTACAGCGGCGGGCAAACCATCGCGATCACCCAGGATTTCGAAGGCGTGTTCATCAACGTCACGGACTTCCAGAGTGACGCGGCGGCCTCTTCCACTTGGGACCTCAATCCATTTTTCGGCGGTCTCGGCATCGCCAATGCCCCCGGCTTCCAACCGGTGCGGATCGGCACCGGCAATGAGGACCCGATTCTCGCGCTTGCCCTGGGGGCCTCGGTCGGCGGGTCCTCGACCTTTGCCAGCGGTTGGGGCGGTTCGGGGGCGGAGGACGACTCCGGCCACCTTGGGCCGGGTGCGGGACAATTCACCGCCGGCCAGACCGGCTATCTGGGCTTCAAACTGCTGCGCGGCAACGCCGTGAACTACGGCTGGATGCGAGTGAACCTGACCCGCAACGATGTTGGCGGCGCGGTGCTGGACTGGGCCTACGACGATGCGGGGAACTCGATTCTCACCGGCGCCGTCGCCGATCTCGGCGCCACACCGCTGGTTTACACTGCCGGCAGCGACCAGACACTCAGCGCCAGCCAGGCCGGCAGCGGGCTGCTGATGGAGGAAGGTGCGAAAATCACCTTCAACGAAGGCAGCCAGGGAGGCGCCTACGCGGGTAACATCCAGGGGGCGGGGGAGATCGTGGTCGCCGGGGCCGGTGGCTTGCGCCTGGCCGGCGACAACAGCTTTTCAGGGACCGCTTCGGTGCTCGAAGGCAGCCGCCTGACGGTCGGCGAGGCGGGCAACCTCGGCACTGCGCAAATCAAGATCAGCTCCTCGGGCTCGCTGGAATTTGACTCCCTCGCCGCGAACAACGGCAGCGCCAACACCTTTGCCAACGCCATCAGCCTCGACGGCCAGGCCGCCACCCTCAACAACAGCGGCGGCGGGATGGTGGTGCTCGCCGGCTCGATCGCTTCCAACGGCGGTCTTCTCGGCTTCACCGGCGGCTCCTTCGATGTCCTCGGCGACATCACCGGTGCCGGTTCACTGCGCAAGGAGGGCAGCGGCACCCTCACCCTCACCGGGGTAAACACCTTCACCGGCAGCACCTCGATCACCGGTGGCAAGGTCTCCGTTTCTTCTGATGCCAACCTCGGCACCGCTCCTGAGATGGCAACCGCCAACCAGCTTGGACTCAATGGCGGCACGCTCTCCGTCTCCTCCGGCTTCACCCTGAACAGCAATCGTGAAATCGCCGTCGGACCCGCATCCGGAACAGGCTCCGGCACCATCGAGGTCGCCAGCTCCCAAACCCTCACCTACGGCGGAATCATTGCCAACAATGGCAACGGCACCGGCGGTCTCACCAAGGACAGCGCAGGCAAACTCACGCTCACCGGCACCTCCACCTACACCGGTGCCACGCTCGTCTCCGCAGGCACCATGCTCGTCAATGGAGCCCTTTCCGGAACCTCCGGCGTTTCCGTCTCCAGCGGTGCCACCCTCGGAGGCACCGGCTCGATCACCAATGGCGTGACGGTGGTCCCAGGTGCCACGCTTTCACCCGGTGCCTCCATCGAATCCCTTGGCCTCGGCAGTCTCGATCTCGATGGCTCCCTTCTCATCGAGTGGGACACAACGGCCTTGCCATACATCGATCTGCTCAACATCGCCAGCACGCTCAATCTCGGCAGCAACTCGTCCGTCATCTTCACCAATCTCGGTGCGGGCTCCCTCGATCTGAACACGCCCTACATCTTCGCCACCTACGGCCCGGGCGGCCTCACCGGCACGTTCAAAACCGTCAGCAACCTGCCAGTCGGCTTCATCCTCGATTACAACTACGGCGGCCTCAATCAGATCGCCGTCGTTCCGGAGCCGTCAGGCCTGCTGCTAACCGTTATTTTCTCCCTCCCCCTCCTCTCCCGTCGCAGGCGCTCTCCTTGGTTCAACGAAGGAAGCTCAAATCCGCGGACGGCAACACCACGCTGTCGGACCGGGCCCCGGTCTTCAGCGGCGGTTTCCAGCATGCCTGCGATGGCCATGCCGTCGCGCCAACCAGTTCCGGGTCCTTCATCTTCACCGGCAGCTCGCTGAGCGGGTCGGCCGTGCCGGAGCCCGGCAACCTGCTGGCCGGGATCCTCGCCGCCAGCGCCCTGCTGCGCCGCCGGC
Organism: Luteolibacter sp.; assembly: GCA_044369025.1. Lineage (GTDB taxonomy): Bacteria > Verrucomicrobiota > Verrucomicrobiia > Verrucomicrobiales > Akkermansiaceae > Luteolibacter. The sequence goes on along the minus strand of JBIPMR010000409.1, from coordinate 307 downwards.
GCAGTGCTTGACGAGTCCCCGGCAGCGCCGCCGTCCCCGTCGGCCGGCGAATGAAGTGTCAACGAGATGTCGTTGCGGCTCTTCCGTTGGCTTTCCATTCGCTAGCCGACGAGACGTCAGCGCTCCCGGGCATGCGCGTCAAGTGAAGGAGCAACGGCCCGCGTGCGGAGCACAAGGAGGGGCGATCCTCCGATTCGCCCAGACCATCGAGAGTCAATGGCATGCGCTTCGCCATCACTCATTGGCTTTTTCGTGGGCAGCGGCGGAGCGGAGTCCGCCGCTCCATGAATTTACCGTTAACTTGACG
>JBIPMR010000406.1:0-4343 GCA_044369025.1 Luteolibacter sp. | reverse complement strand
CACGGGCGGTGGAAAAGTCACGCTTGGCGGCGATGCGACCTACGCGGGCACGACGACGATTGATGCCACCGGCACACTGCAAACCACCGCCGCCAACGTGCTCCCCGGCGGCGCGGGCACTGGCAATATCGTGCTAAACGGGCTGCTGGATTTGAACGGCTTCGCGCAAAGCATCAACGGACTCAGCGGCACCGGCATCGTGGACAACACGAGCGCGGCGGTGGCCACGCTCACGCTCGGCGGAAACGATGCGACGATGACGTTCGCAGGCACTTTGCAAGACACCAGCGGCGCATTGACGCTGGCAAAAACCGGCGCGGGCACACTCACCCTCACCGCCGCGAACACCTACGCCGGGGCGACGAGCGTGAGCGCGGGGACGCTCGCTTTCAGCAACATCGCGCCTTTTGACAACACCTCCGCGCTGTCGCTCGCGGGCGGCACACTGCTGCGGCCCACCGTCGGCGGCGCGGGGATTGACGCGCCCATCACGCTCGGCGCGGCGGGCACCACAGCGGGCATCAGTGCGCCGACGAATCTGCCCGGTGCAGGCATTGCTTCCACGCTCACGCTCGGTGGCGTCATCAGCGGCGCGGGGAATGTGACCTTCACCAGCAGCGCCAACGAGAACGCGCTCTCGACCGTGCTGCTCACCGCGCCGGGCACCTACACCGGCAGCACGCTGCTCGACACGGGCGGCACCACCCAAACGCAAATCGTCGTCCGCCTCGGCACGCACAACGCGCTGCCGACCACGACGGTCCTGACGATTGACGGCCAAGTCGGCGCAGGCACCGGACGCTTTGCAGAGGTGAACATGAACGGCTTCAGCCAGCAGCTCGGAGGCCTCACCAACGTCGCGCGCTCGCTGCGAGTTCAGCGCATCGTGAACAGCAACGTCTCCGCCGCCGCCACGCTGACCATCAACAACGCGAGCGCGCACACGTTCACCGGTAGCCTCGGCGGTGCCGCGAATGGCTCCGTCTCCGCCGGCGCGATGGCCGGCTCCACGGGCGGGAACAATTTTGCGCTGAGCAAAAGCGGCGCGGGAACTTTCACCGTCGGTGGCACCCACAGCTACTCCGGCGATACGACCGTGGGCGCGGGCGCGCTGGAACTGACTTCGCCGAACACCAACAACCAGTCCTCCAGCGTCACCATCGCCGCGAGCGGCGCGCAGTTGCGGCTCTCGTTCACCGGCACCGACACGGTGGACAAACTTTTCATCGGCACCACGCAGATGCCGCCCGGCGTCTATAAAGCCACCGGCAGCGCCGCGAGCGGCATCGCGCTTTCACCGCTCGGCGGCACCGGCACGCTCACCGTCACCACCGGCCCCGGCGCGAGCTACGCCGCCTGGCAGCTCGTCCAGGGCATCGCCGGAGCGATCAATGCCGACCACGACGGCGACGGGGTGGCGAATGGCATCGAGTATTTCCTCCACGGACTCGCTGGTTCGCCCAACGGCTACAGCGCGCTGCCCGCCGTGGTCAACCATGCCGGCACGCTCCGCGTGAGCTGGACGATGGGCGCAGGCTACGGCGGCAGCTACGGCACGCATTTCACGGTGGAAACCACAGACACCCTCGGCGGCGCGTGGACGACCGAGACGCTCGGCGGGAACGTCACCATCACCGGCAGCGAAGTCCGCTACACCTTCCCGCCCGGCGCGAAAAAATTCGCCCGGCTCAAAGTCAGCGCGCCGTGAAACGCCGGCTCATCGCCACACTCGCCATCTGCGAGCAAATCCGCGCCGTGAAACATGGGTGCTGGAACCACGCGGTGTTTTGCGCCGGGCCACCCAGCGTCGATTTTGAAAAATCAACCCGATCCTTCGACCAATGGGTGGAAATTCACAACAAGACCGCCAGTTGAAACCCATGGGGTCACCCGACCCGGTGGCGAGTGACTGGATTCGCCGCATCCCCTGCGTCCGCCCGGATCACTCCAAAACCTTCAACTGGATGTCCTTGTAACAGGCCGTGCTGTCAGGGTCGTGTCCTTGGATCGCGAAGGTGCCGCTGCCCAGTTTGCGGCCCGGCATGCCGCGCAGCGCCTGTGCCGGATCGAAGTCATCCGGCTGGGTCCATTCCACCGTGGTTTCGCCATTTACCTTCACGGTGATGGTCTTGCCCTTGACGATGATGTGGTAGTCAAACCATTCCCCGTCGGTGCTGGGCGCCTTGTCGCGGATGACCGTCACGAGGCTCCCCGCCGGTGGCTCCTGGCCGGGTGGCAGCACCAAAAGGTCCGCCACTCCGTAGAGGCTGCCGGTTTTTCTGGCGTCCTTGTGGCTGGAATTCACCTGGCATTCAAAGCCTTTGCTCGGCCAGCCTGAAGCCTCGTATTGCGTGTGGAAATACACCCCGCCGTTGGCATTGGGCAGGGTTTTCGCTTTGAGCTTCAACTCGAAATTCGTGAAAGCCGCCTTGCCGTCCTCGCCCATGTAGAACAGGTGCGCGCGTCCGCCGCTGACTTTCAGTGCCCCGTCCGCGACGGTGAAGCAGCCCGGCTTCTCTTCGTTCGATTTCCAACCGGCAAGGTCCTTGCCATTGAAAATGGAGACAAATCCGTCGGCGGCCATCGCGCAGGACGCAAACAGGCCGAGGGCGAGGGTCATGGAATAGGTAAATCGTTTCATAGGTGGAAGATTCAAGAGGGGTTTCCAGTCCGCAGCAAGCCGGGATTGGGATTCAAGGCCTTCACTTCAGCGCCTTTTCAATTTCCGCGGCCACTTTTTCGGCGAGGTAGGCGGAGCCGGAATCGCTAAAGTGGACGTCGGCGGGGCGCTGGATTTCGGGGAGCCGGGCGAGGGCGTGGCTGTGGAGGTCGCTGATGGGGATGCCGGCCTTCTCCATGACGGCGGCGGCGGCTTGGTTGAACAGCACGGACTCATCGGCGACCCGGTAGGCGGTGCCTTTGGGGACGGGGGTGGTGTTGCACCAGATGAGTTTGGCGCCGCTGGCCTTGAGGGTGGCCGCGATTTCGGCGAGGTTTTTCCCGTAGTCGGGCAGAGCAACCTGATGGTGGGCGCCGGGGAGCTTGGGATTGACCCCGCGTTTGCCGTCGGGGCCCATGTAAACCAAGTCGTGGAGGCCGAAGTTGAAATGAATGACATCCCATTTCGAGGCGCCGAGCCAGGATTTGAGCTTGGCGACTCCCTGGGTGGTAGGTCCGCCGTTGGTGGGGATGCGGTGGACATTGGCCTTGCCTGTGAGCCGTTCGCGGACGGGCAGGGTGTAGCCGATGGAAATGGAGTCTCCGATGAGCAGCACACGCGGCAGCCCGGCGACATCTGCGACCGGCTGAAAGGCGGGCTCGGGCGCCGGTTTTGGCTTCGCCTTGGCAGGGCCGTCCTGCGACTGCGCGGGACCGGCAAGCGACAGAAACGCACCGGCGGTGAGAAGGGCGAAGCGAGGGAATTTGAGGGTCATGGCTGCGGGCGAGATTGCGTGGTTTGCCCGAAGTGACAAGCGTGTTTCACGCGTCCCGCCCACCGGCAGACACGTGAACGTGTGGGACACTGCCGACGGACGGGATGGGGAGAAGGGGCTCGATCTATCAGCCATGGGCGGCTTTCCGCGCGGACCCGGGCGGGCGGGCCTTGGCGGCGCATGCTTCGATGCGGCGGTGGAATTCCTCAATGAAATCCCTGAGGAAATTCTCCGGGGCTTTTTCCTCGCGCTTCCGCGCGAACAGCTCCGTCATCCGGGCCTGGGTGTTGGAAACTTTCATGGGACGGAGGATCGAAATTTCGGCCTGCTCCGTCCTTCGCCCGCGGGACAACGCACCCAAGGTCGTGGCCCGGGAATCGGTCGGAAGCAGGCAATCAATGGGAGGGCGCGCCGTTGCCGCAACGACTCCGGAATGCCTCGTTAGAATATCACGGGTTTCGGCGAACAAGCCGCGCATGCCGTCGTCGGATGGGGATGAAACTTGTGACAGTCGCCAGATCTGGATTGCTCCGGTTTTCATATGGGTTGGCTGTGGATTTCTGAAAGTGAGTTTCCGGCCGCCGCCGGCTTTCCGGCAGAGATGGCCCGGGAAGGAGATGATATTGGCTGGAAGGATTTCCGGAGCGGGCGATAGAGCGGTTTTCACTTGAGCTGAAGCTTGGGGAATTCGTGATCGACTGCCGGCACTCGCGACGAGTTGCGGGCCCGTCGAATCGGGCCATCCGGGAAGGGTTGTGGCTCCGGATCTATTATCGCAGGTGGTGTGCCGAATGCTTCGCGGGATTTCAGCGCGATGATCCTGAACGACTTACAGGCGGGTGGCCCGGGAACGATTCATGCCCGGCCACGGTTTCCCTGCAAATTGTGCGCTAACACTGAAAATGTTGG
>JBIPMR010000407.1:0-4343 GCA_044369025.1 Luteolibacter sp. | reverse complement strand
AACCTCCTGACTCTGCTTGCCATCGAAAAGCTGGAGCTTCTTGGGTGCGTCGGCAGGAGCATTTAAGAACACGATGCGGCAGTTTCGCGATCCTTTGGCCTGAACTGCGGCAAATGAGACTAGAAACAGGGTAATGCAGAGGAGATGGCGCATGGGGACGGAAGTTCGGAATGGGTTGGGTTGCGGGACAAGGATCACCTGCACGTTGATAGAACCATAGCTTGATTCCCTTGACCATACATCCAATGGGATGGAATGAGCCTCAAATTCCTCCCCGAAGTCTTCGTAAGCATTTTCCGCCTACGCTTGATTGCTCATTTCGGGAGACAAGTGAATTTCACCACTAACCGCTCGTAGCCGATCTTGCGGGTGTAGTCGGACTCAGCCTCGATGAGCTCCACGGCATCCATGATCTCGATCTTCGAAGCCTTTTGGGCCAAACTGCGAATCAATCCACGCATGATGGCCCGCGCATGGTGTGACCCGAGACATATGTGTGCGCCGAATCCGAAAGCAACGTGTGGGTTCGGTCGGCGGTCGAGCCTGATCTCATTCGGCTCCTCGAACACCTCGGCGTCGCGGTTTGCGGACGACCAACAGAGGGAAACGCGACCTCCCGGCTTCACCTCGAATCCATGCACGTCCGTTTTCACCGGGCAGACCCGTCCGATGTGGGTGAGTGGAATATAAATGCGGAAAAACTCCTCGGACGCCAAGGTGACCCGGTCCGGGCGCTCGCGTATCCATTCCAATGCCGCGGAATTTCTGGCGAAATAGGAAATAATGCGGGTGATCGTGTGGACGATGGTATCCCGGCCGCCAGCGAAAACGATATTAGCAAACCCGAGTTTCTCCTCCAGGGTGAGAGGTCGCCCCTGGAACTCGGCGCGGTTCAGCCTTGAGAAAAAATCATCGCCAGGGTTTTCACCGGCCGCCTCGAACATCTGCTGGCAATACTTCTCCATGAAGGGTCCTTTGGATTTCCCGTCGCCATCCTTGAAGACATGGATGCCCCAGCTCACCCATAACTCCGCCTCCTTCTCAGGGACATCCAGCAGGTAGGTCAGCGCGTAAGATTGGAGCGGGATGGCTATATCCTTCACCGCATCGATGGATTTCGAGTCGAGAGCCTTGTCGATCAGGCGGTCGATCAGCGCATGAATCTTGACCAGCACCTCTGGCCGTCTCGGACGAAGGAAAGACGGTTCCACGATCTTCCGGTATTCCGCATGCACCGGAGGATCCACCTCCAGCGGATACTGGCGGACCGTCCGGACGTCCTCCTCCGTGGGAAAAGGGATGCGCCGCGGCGCGTCGGAACTGAACGTCGTGGTGTCCTTGGCTGCCGCTCGGACGTCTTCAAGTCGCAGAAGCATGGGAACGCGCTCGCTATCGAAGGTGCCTACGTGGATCGGACACTTCGCTCGGATTTCTTGAAAGGGATCGTCGTAATTGCTCATGGCAGGAAAAACGGACGCACAGGATATTGCCGACCCAAACGAGAATCTACTTACCGGCAGAGAGCAGACCGCGTTGGACGGCGAGCATGGCAGCCTGGGTGCGGTCGCGCGCTCCGAGTTTCTCAAAAAGCGAGACGAGGTGCATCTTGATGGTAGGCTCGGCGAGACCGAGAAAGTCCGCAATTTCCTTGTTCGCAAGTCCACGGACAAGACAGCGCAGCACATCGTTTTCCCGCGGACTGAGTGCGGGGCGACTGCGACGGGCGCGTAGGATGGCGGCGATCGCTGGAGGAAGGTACTCGCCGCCGGTTCCCACGCTCCTTACTGCGGCTACGATATCCTCGCGAGGTGCGGACTTGAGAACATAACCGCTGGCTCCAGCCTCGACGGAGCGCCATACCGATTCCTCTGCTTCCGACACGGTAAGCATCAGGATGCAAGCGGCAGGATCTTCACGCCGGATGGCGGCAACCGCTTCCGGACCATCGAGCTTGGGCAACTCGAAATCCATGACGACGACGTCCGGACGGATGTTGATGAATACTTCAAGCGCCTCCTCACCATCGGAGGCTTCACCCACGACTTCAAAGCCGGGCTCGGTGGAAAGCAGATCCGCGAGACCGAGACGAACCACGAAGTGATCGTCAACGAGGAGAATGCGAAGCTTGGCGACTCTGGGAGTTTTCATGTTAGGTCGGGTTTCTTGGTGGAATAGAAGCGGTGAACGAGACCTTGGTGCCTTGGCCCGGATTACTGGAAATAGCAAGGATGCCATCACACTTGGAGGCGCGTTCCTGCATGCCTGTAAGTCCGAAGTGGCCCTGCCTCGCACCGGGCACGCCATCCTGCTTGAATCCGCAGCCGTCATCGACGACCAGCAGGCGAACTGCCCCATCCATAAAATCAACCGATACCCGGATGGTTCGTGATTGACCGTGTTTGGTGGAGTTGGCGACCGCCTCCTGAGCCACGCGGATCAAGTGGTGCATCAGTGAGTTCGGCAGGCCGTCGGGAAGGTTTTCCGAACAGGAGACTTTCAAGGTCGCTCCGGCGGCATCGACCAGTGGCCCCAGAAGCTCCGTCAACAAGCCGGGCAGCACGCTTGGGTCGTTCGGTGATGAACGCAGATCCCAAATTGTTTCACGGGTCTCACGCTGGGCACGATGAAGCAGGCGTCGGGCTCGCTCGACGGAAAGCCTGGCCGCGTCGGGATTGTTCGACAGACGAGCAAGTGCGGTTTCGAGCTGGAGTCCGACCCCGGTCATCTCCTGTTCCAGCGAATCATGTAGTTCGCGGGCGAGGCGTTGCCTCTCCTCGTGGGCACCGGCGCGATGAACTTGGGCCTCGATGACCCGAGTTTGGATGGCCACCCGTCGGCGCAGTGCCACGGCCCAAATGCCGACAAGCATTGCCCCCCCCACCGCGACGCCTAGCAGCCAAAGCATCCGCCGGGTGCTCCACCAAGGCGGAGACGACATGACCACAACGTCGTCAACGGCACTGACGCGGATGAAAAACATCGGGCTGACCGGCAAACTGGAAACCCCTTCTCCGGGCAAGTTCTCGCAAATCCCGGTGATCTTCAACTTGGCGTCACGCACCCATTCGGGCAATGGCTCCTTCACCACGGAATGTGGAATACGAGCCTCAAAGAACACGTCATTATGATTGAGCAGCAATCGTGTGCCGAGCGGTTCCTCCACATGACCCACCACCGAACCTTCCACCACCACCAAATCCGCATGATGCCGGGAAGACAGCAACTCCTTGGCAGTCGCCGGAATGGGCGGCACCGGTGACCCCTGCGACACCACCTGGAATACTGCTCCGCGCAATTCCGGCCGGAAATCCGAAGCTTCAGGCCATCCGACCGCCTCAACCACATCCCCGGCCTTGACGAGGGAACCGGCGAACCCTTGCGAAGTCTGCACCCACAGCCCGCCATCGCTTTCCTCTCGAATAAACAGGCCCTGATTGGGCAATGCCAATGTCACGGTTCCCCGCACCTTTACCCGATCCATGGCTCCCCGGGTATGGGCACGCTGCAATTCATCAAATGCTGTCAAAGGTCGCTGGAATGGATCATCAAGGGTCAGTGCCTTTTGAGAGGTGATGAAGTCGATTGAAGGAAGAAATAGCACCCGGCGTGTCATCTGGCGGCGCTCATTGACAAAGGTGCCCGCCACGGCACGAATCCGCACCGGGATTCCCAGAAGAGATGGGGGGAGTTGACGACGAGAAGCCCCTTCCGGTAAGTATGCGAAAAACGTCCGCCCTTCCGCTTCCAAGGCGACAACCGCAGCCTGATAGGGAGCAGTGGGTGGACGCACGACGCCCCAAATCTCGATCCACTGGCTATCCATGTCCGGCAAGATGAGTTGGGGGCCGTTCACTGGCTTGGCGACAGGCAGTTCACCTTCGCCGATCACTGTGATCGAGGGTGCCGCGCCACCAACTCCCTCCACCCAAGGCAAGAATTGACCAATCGCAGTAACGCCTTCCACAATCACCCTGCTGCCAGGGCGCAACTCCCCCGGAAGTGCGGCTTGCGGTTTGAGCTTGAGAGCAACGCCGCCGCTTTCATCCTGCATAAACGCCCGGCCGGAAGCTGAGTCGATGAAAGTCATCACCCCTTCCAGGCGTACAGCCTTGCCCTTGGCTGCCGTCTCGACAGTTAATCCCTGAACCTGCGCGGCGGCAACTATCACTTCCTGCGCCGTGGCCGATAGGGATGAACCTCCGATCAATCCAATGAAAATGAATGCCAAACGAAAATTCATCGAAGTTTGCGGGAAATAAGTTCTCTTTCGAGAATGGTGGAAAGCTCCCGATAGTGATTCCGGGCTTGTGCCACCTGTTCGAGTAGCGTGTCAGCCCCTGTAG
>JBIPMR010000405.1:0-4346 GCA_044369025.1 Luteolibacter sp. | reverse complement strand
TCGTTGAGACGCCGGTATATCGCCGGGAATACGGACTCTGGGCACACCAGAAGTATTTCCCCAAGCTCGCCTACGACGCGCACCGCAACCCCTTCGGTGCCCGCTACGTGCTGGCGGATATGGTCGGCCTCGGCAAGACGATCCAGCTCGCGATGGCGGCGATGTTGATGGCGCTGTGGGGGAACAAGCTGGTGTTGATCATCGCGCCGAAGCCGCTGCTCTGGCAGTGGCAGGACGAGATGAAGAAACTTCTCGGCATGCCCTCCGCCGTGTGGGACGGCAAACAATGGGTGGACGAAAACGAGATTTGCCACGCTGCCAACGGCTTTGCGCCGCGTGCTCGGCATGCCCGACGACCAGGCCATTGCCAACGGCAGCGCCATCGACAAGCTCAAGCAACCGGATCGGGCGCGGCTCGAACGCCTCAAGCCGGGCTTCGGCCGCGAGCACAACCCGTTCCTCCGCCTCGGGCACGGACGGCTGCGGATTTTTCGCGGCACTTAACATCCACACTTTTCGCGGCTTTGGCATCGTGGTCAGCGGTCCAGCGCCGGGTTGGGGAAAATCGGCGAAGGTTTGTGGCGCTCTTTCAGGATCTTGAGCATCGCGGCGACGCGTTCGGGTTCCTCCTCGGCGAGGTTTTTGGTTTCTGCCAGGTCGCGGCCGAGATGGTAGAGCTCGGGTTTTCCGTTTTTCGACACTTCGTATTGCACGAGTTTCCAGTCGCCCTGGCGCAGCGCCAAGCGGGTAGCCACTTCGTGGAATTCCCAGTAGAGGAAATCGTGGGTGCGCTGCTCACCCTTGCCGGTGAGGGTCGGCAACCAGGAGATGCCGTGGAGTCCGGCGGGCGCATCGACTCCGGCGAGTCCGCAGGCGGTCGGCAGGAAATCCCAGAACGCGCTGGGGTGGTCGCTGGTGCCCGGTTTGGCGATGCCGGCGGGCCAGTGGGCGATCATCGGCACGCGGATGCCGCCTTCGTAGAGGTCGCGCTTGCCGCCGCGCAGGGGGCCGGAGGAGTTGAGCATTTCCGGGTTGTAGCCGCCCTCGTAGTGCGAGCCGTTGTCGCTGGTGAGGATGATCAGTGTGTCGCGCGCCACGCCTTTTTCCTCGAGCGCGGCGAGCAGGCGGCCGACATAGCCGTCCAGCGCCTCGACCATCGCGCGGTAATGGACGGCCGGTTTCTGCACCGCGGTGTAGTGGCCGTTTTCCGGCTTTTTCCCAACCGCACCCGGCACGGATCCTTCCGGCGCCAGCAGCGAGGCATGGGGGATGGGGTAGGAGAGGAGCAGGAAAAACGGGTCTTCGGTCTCACGGATGAAACGCTCGGCGCGGGCGGTGTAGAGTTCGGTGTCGTAGGACTTGCCGCGGTGGAGCTGGTTGCCCTCCAGTTCGACCTTTTTTTCCTGATCGTAAACGAAGAGCGGATAGCGGAAATGGCCGTCCTTGTGGCTGGTCGTGCCGTAGAAGACGTCGAAGCCTTTTTTCAGCACGTGTTGCGGGTTCTGGGTGTTTCCGGAAACGCACGACTTGCCGACCATGGCGGTGCGGTAGCCGGCGCGTTGCAGCAGGGTGGCGACGGTTAGATCTTCGGGATCGGGCCGCAATTCGAACTCGCCGTTGCCGCGCAGCCAGGTGCTGCCGGTGTCCAGCCCGGTCATCAGGGTGCTGCGCGACGGTGCACAGACGGGTGCGCCGGAGTAGTGCTGCGTGAAGCGGATGCCGCCTGCCGCGAGTTTGTCGAGCACCGGCGTGCGGGTTGTTTTCTGGCCGTAGCAGCCGAGATCGCCGTATCCGAGGTCGTCGGCGATGATGAAAACGATGTTCGGTTTTGCCGCGGCATCGGCGGCGCGGGCTGCGGGAGTGCCGGACAGAAGACCCAGCAGGAGGGAAAAGGTGAGGGAGCGATGCATGAGGGTTGCGAGGTGGTTTTTGGATTTGATGAAACGTCGGAAATGGGGCCCGTCTTTCCGCTTTCCGGCAGCTTGGCATAAACGGCCTTGTCCTCCAAAATCATTTCTCCCGGCACCGCCCTCGCTTCTTGATTGTTCCAAACCGCCCCTCCAATCTCCGCCCATGTCCGAGCCCGCACTGACCCCGATGATGGCCCAATACCAGGCCATGCGGAAATCCCTGCCCGCCGACGTCATCCTGTTCTATCGCCTCGGCGATTTCTACGAGATGTTCTTCGAGGACGCGAAGACCGCCTCGCCGATCATGAACGTCGCCCTCACCAAACGCGGCGGCACCCCGATGTGCGGCGTTCCCTATCATGCCGCGCAGGGCTACATCGCCCGCCTGCTCAAGGCCGGAAAGCGCGTCGCCATCGCCGAGCAGACCTCCGAGGCCGTCGCCGGCAAACTCGTCTCCCGGGAAATCGCCCGCATTCTAACACCCGGCTCGATCGACGACCTCACCCTGCTCGACGACCAGCGCCCGAACTACCTCGCCGCCGTCTTCCGCCACGGCAAAAACGTCGGCCTCGCCTGCATCGACCACACCACCGGCGAGTTCACCATCGCCGAGTATGCGGACATCGGCCAGTTGGAGGACGAGCTCGCCCGCATCTCGCCGTCCGAGCTCCTCATCCCGGACCACCAGACCGCCGAGTTCGGCGCGCTCTCTAACTGCCTCATCTACGAGGGCTACAGTTTCCTCCCCGAGCACGCCACCCAGCTGCTCAAGGATCATTTCAACGTCCACTCGCTCGACGGTTTCGGCTGCGCCAGCCTCCACGCCGCCAGCGGGGCCGCCGGCGCCGTGATGCACTACCTCATCCATCAGCTCCGGAGAAACTGCACCCACCTCCACACCCCGCGGGTTCGGGAAAACATCGACCACGTCCTCATCGACGCCGCCTCCCAGCGCAATCTCGACCTCGTCGATTCCCGCTCCGGCAAGCAGCACACCTTGTTAGGCGTGCTCGACCGCACCGCCACCCCGATGGGCGCGCGCCTGCTCCGCGACTGGATCCTCCACCCGCTGCGCGATCTCCAAACCCTCACCGCACGGCAGGACGTCATCGCGGCGTTTCTAGCAGAGCCATTCCTGCTCTCCAAATGCCGTGAGTCCCTCAAAGGCATCCGCGACATCGAGCGCACCACCTCCCGCCTTTCCCAAGGCTCCGGCAACGCCCGCGACCTCCAGTCCCTCAGCATTTCCCTCTCCCACATCCCGTCCCTCAAACAGGATCTCGTCTCTCTCTTCCAAGCGACAATCAACCATCATCAATCAACCATCGTCAATCGGCTCCACGACTTCAGCGATCTAACCATCCTGCTCGCCGCCTCCCTCGCCGACGAACCCCCGTCGAACCTGCGCGACGGCGGCATCATCCGTGACGGCTGGTCGCCGGAACTTGACGAACTCCGCTCCGCCGCCCGCGGTGGCAAGGATTGGATCGCCCGGCTCCAGGAAGACGAACGCAAGCGCACCGGCATCGATTCGTTGAAAATCAAATTCAACAACGTCTTCGGCTACTTCATCGAAATCACCACCAGCCACCTCGCCAAAGTCCCCGACGACTACACCCGCAAGCAAACCATGTCCAACGCCGAGCGCTACATCACGCCCGCGCTCAAGGAAATGGAAAACAAGGTGCTCGGCGCCGAGGAGCGCTCGAAACAACTCGAAGCCGAGCTTTTCGCCCAGCTCCGCTCGCAAGTCATCACCCACCTTCCGCGCCTGCAGGAGACCGCCGCCACCATCGCGGAGATCGACGTGCTCTGCGCTCTGTCAGAAGTCGCCCAGCTCCACCGCCACTGCCGCCCGGTGCTCGATGAATCCCGCGCCTTCTTCATCACCAACGGCCGCCACCCGGTGCTCGAACAAACCCTCACCGACGTCAAGTTCGTCCCCAACGACACCGAGCTCGATCCCGAAGTCGCCCGCCTGCAAATCCTAACCGGACCTAACATGGCAGGCAAATCCACCTACATCCGCCAGATCGCGCTTATCGCCGTGCTGGCCCAGATCGGCGCCTACGTCCCCGCCGAGGCCGCCAGCCTGGGTCTGGTCGATCGCATTTTCTGCCGCGTCGGCGCCTCCGACGATCTCTCGCGCGGCCAATCCACCTTCATGGTCGAGATGAGCGAAACCGCCCTCATCCTCAACCACGCCACCGACCGCTCGCTCGTCATCCTCGATGAAATCGGCCGCGGCACCGCCACCTTCGACGGCCTTTCCATCGCCTGGTCCGTCGCCGAGCATCTGCACGACGCCATCGGCTGCCGCACCCTTTTCGCCACCCACTATCACGAACTCACCGATCTCGCCAACACCAAGAGCGCGGTCGCCAACTACAACGTAGCCGTTAGAGAGTGGAACGAGGAAATCATCTTCCTCCACAA
>JBIPMR010000403.1:0-4348 GCA_044369025.1 Luteolibacter sp. | reverse complement strand
CTTGAACATTTCCATGGATTGATGGACTACCGCTAAGCAGGCGGCGGGCCAACTTTCAGAAGCGGCTCTCGGAAACCGGCGCGGGGCCTCAGGCCATTTGCTCGTGCAGCACCGCCACGGCGTAGTCGCGGTTCATGCGGGCGATGTGCTCGACGCTGATTTCCTTCGGGCAGGCGGCTTCGCATTCGTATTGATTGGTGCAATTGCCAAATCCTTCGGCATCCATCTGGCGGACCATGGCGAGCACGCGTTTGTGACGCTCCGGCTGACCCTGCGGCAAGTGACCGAGGTGGGAAACTTTCGCCGCGACGAACAACATGGCAGAGGCGTTTTTGCAGGATGCCACGCAGGCGCCGCAACCGATGCAGGCGGCAGCATCGAAGGCGTCATCGGCATTTTCCTTGGCGATCGGCACCGAGTTCGCGTCCACGGCCGAGCCCGTGCGGACGCTGACATAACCGCCGGCGGCGACGATGCGGTCGAAGGCCCCGCGGTCCACCATCAGGTCCCGGATGACCGGGAAAGGATTGGCGCGGAACGGCTCGATCCAGATGGTATCGCCTTCCTTGAACTTGCGCATGTGGACCTGGCAGGTGGTGATGCCGCGCTCCTTGCTGTGAGGAACCCCGTTGATGGTGAGCGAGCAGGAACCGCAGATACCCTCGCGGCAATCGTGGTCGAAATGGATGGGCTCCTGGCCCTTACCGATCAACCCTCCGTTGACGATATCGAGCATTTCAAGAAACGAAGCCTCGGCGGGAATGCTTTTGGCATCGTAGGTTTCGATTTTTCCTTGGGCCTTTGGCCCGGACTGCCGCCAAACTTTGAGTGTCAGGTTCATGGGGAATGCGATGCGATTTAAAACGGGTGGCGGCGGTCACGCCGCGATTGCCAACGCGCTCAGACTAGATCGGTTTGAGTTTCGGGCTAGGAGAAAAATCGGGTTTTGTGACCGATTTCCCGGATTTCCCGCGCATTTGTTGAGCCTCTCCGGGTTGGCGGAAAAATCCCGAAATTCCGGTTGACCGGTTTTCGGAGGGGTGATTAGTTTCGCGGGTCGCGACAAATCAGGCGGCCCGATTGAACGCTCCCTTGGGTTTTGGGTTTTTCCCGGGGATCATCGATCGGGCCGCTTTCTTTTTGGGAGTGCGGAGACTCCTGTCCGCACGGCCCATGGAGAGAGGATGGCCCGCGACAGGAATCTCGCGGCCCCTTATTGGGTCGCCTTTTCGGCGCTGAGTTTCGGGTCCTTGTAGGTGGACTGGACGTAAACTTCGCGCAGCAACTTGTGCTCGATCTGGCAGGGGCTGTGGGCCATGAGGTCGGCGCCCTTGTTGTTTTTGGGGAAGGCGATGACCTCGCGGATGCTGTCTTCTCCGGCGACCAACATGGCGATGCGGTCGAGGCCGAGGGCAAGCCCGCCGTGGGGCGGCGCGCCGAAGCGGAAGGCATCGAGAAGGTGGCCGAACTTGATCTGCTGTTCTTCCGGACCAACGCCTAACACGCTGAACATTTTCGCCTGGAGGTCCTTTTCATGGATCCGGATCGAGCCGCCGCCGAGTTCGTAGCCGTTGAGCACGACGTCGTAGGCGACCGCTCTAACATTGGCGTAGTCCCCGGCATCGAGTTTGGCGATGTCCTCGGGATGCGGGCGGGTGAAGGGGTGGTGGACGGCGGCCCAGTGGCCGGTTTCCTCGTCGTGGGCGAGCAGCGGGAAATCGACGACCCAGAGGAAGTTGAATTTCGCAGGATCGTTGTTGAGGTCCATCATCACGGCGCATTCCGAGCGGACGCGGCCGAGGATGGTGCTGACGCTTTCACGCGAACCGGCGGCGAAGAAGACGATGTCACCTTCGGCGAGGTCGAGCTTGGATGCGACGTTGGCTTTTTCCGCGTCGGTGAAGATTTTCCAGAGCGGGCTCTTGTATTCGCCGTTTTCGAGTTTGATGAAGGCGAGGTTTTTGACCGGCAGTCCGGCTTGCACGGCGATCTCGTTGAGGCGGTTCATCTGGCCGGTGGTGATGGTGGCGAAGCCTTTGGCATTGATGGCGCGCACCACGCCGCCGCCGTCGAGGATGCTGCGGAAGATCTTGAACTCGGTGGCGGCGAAGACGTCGCGGAGGTCGGTGATCTTCATCTCAAAACGCGTGTCCGGTTTGTCGGAGCCGTAGATGTCCATCGCATCGGCATAGGTCATGCGTGGGAAATCTTGCGGCACATCGATGCCGAGGCCGGCTTTGAACATCCCGACTAACAGGCCTTCGACCAGTTGGATGATATCGTCCTGGTTGACGAAGCTGGCCTCGATGTCGATCTGGGTGAACTCCGGCTGGCGGTCGGCGCGCAGGTCCTCGTCGCGGAAGCAGCGGGCGATCTGGAAATATTTTTCCATACCGGCGACCATCAGCAGTTGTTTGTATTGCTGGGGGGCTTGCGGCAGGGCATAGAAACGGCCGGGGTTGAGGCGCGATGGCACGAGGAAATCGCGGGCGCCTTCGGGGGTCGGGTTGGAGAGGATCGGGGTTTCGATTTCATAGAAACCGGAGTCGTCGAGGAAGCGGCGGGCGGCGGAGGTGATCACGCTGCGCTGGCGGATGTTCTTGTTCATGCGCGGGCGGCGCAGGTCGAGATAGCGGTATTTCATCCGCAGGTCTTCGGTGGAGAGTTCCTTGTCGAGTTGGAACGGCAGCACGTCCGCCTTGTTGACGATGGTCAGTCCGGTGGCGACGATCTCGATCGCGCCGGTGCCGATCTTGGCGTTTTCCGAACCGTCGAGGCGCTTGGAAACGCGGCCTGTTACCTGGACCACATCTTCCTCGCGCAACGTGTGTGACAGGGCGGAAACCTCGGGATTGTCCTCGGGATGGAACACGCACTGGGTCAGGCCCTCGCGGTCGCGCAGGTCGATGAAAATGACGCCGCCATGGTCACGGGCGGAATTCACCCAGCCGATGAGCGTGACGGTTTGGCCGATGTGGGAGTCGCGGAGTTCGTTGCAATGATGAGTGCGCATGGGAGATGGAGAGGTGGAGACGCAAGACACAAGACACAAGACTTCAAGACACAAGAGGAAGAAGTCGCGGTGTGAGTGGCAGTCGGGATGTTAGGGATGTGGTGAGTTGAGAGAGATGAAGCCGATTTGGTCTTTGCTTGTGTCTTCAAGTCTTGTGTCTTCAAGCGAGCAGCGGGCCATCCGGCTGGAGGAGGCGGTCGGTGAGCCAGTCGATGGCGGTGGCGGCGTGGCCGGATTCCTCGGTGCGGCTGGCGAGGACCTTGAGCTTGAGCTCGGGGTATTCGGTGCCGACGACGAGGGCGAAGCGGGCGCCGGATTTTTCGGCGCTTTGGAATTGTTTGGCGACCTTGGGCGAGCCTAACGGAAGATCCGCGGAGATGCCGGCGCGGCGGAGGCTGGTGACGAGCCGGAGCGATTCGGCGCGCTTGGTTTCATCGGCGACGACGACGAAGATGTCGCAGGCGGCGGCGTTGCGCTGGAGCCAGACTTCCATTTGCATGGCGGCGTGGGTGGTTTCCTCGATGAGGTTGCGGATGACGTAGTCGCCCATCGCGAATCCGGTGGCGGGCATGTCCACCGCGCCGTCGGAGATGGTGGAAATCAAAGTGTCGTAACGACCGCCGCCGGCAACGGCGCGCATGGATTTTTTCGCGTCGAAGACCTCGAAGACCACGCCGGTGTAATAGGCGAGGCCGCGGACGATGGACAGATCGAGCTCGACGAATCCGGCGAATCCACGGGCGGCCAGGTCTTCACGGATGGCGAGGTAGGCGGCGGAGGCGTTCGCGGGATCGGCGATGAAGGCGCGGACGCCATCGGGTGTCAGGGAAAAGGCGGCGAGTTTTTGCTCCAGCACTTCGGGTTTTTCGCGCTCGATCTTATCGATGATGCCGAGGAAATCCGGGATGCGATCTTCGGGAATGCCGTTGGCGGCGGCGAAGTCGATCCAAGCCATCCGGTCGGACACGCGCACCACAAAGTCCCCGGCGACGAAGCCGAACGAGAGCATCGTTTCGATCGCCAGCGCGATCAGCTCGGCATCGGCGGCGGCGCCCCCTTCGCCGAGGATATCGACGTTGAACTGGTGGAACTCGCGTCCCCTGCCCTTTTGCGGCTTTTCGTAACGGAAACACTGGCCGATCTCGAACCACTTGAGCGGCTTCGGGAAATCCCGCTGGTGTTGCGCGACGATGCGCGCCAGCGAGGCGGTCACTTCCGGCCGCAGGGTGACGTCGCGCCCGCCTTGATCCTCGAAGCGGAACAACTGCGCGGAAAGCTCGCCGCCGGATTTTTTCAAATACAGCCCGGTGTCCTCCAGAATCGGGGTTTCGTATT
>JBIPMR010000404.1:0-4348 GCA_044369025.1 Luteolibacter sp. | reverse complement strand
CTGACCTCCGGCGGGGTGCGGCCGTAGGTCAGGCTGAGTTGCGGCCGGTTGGCGACCGTGGCGTGTTCCTTGGAGCCGTAGTAAACGATCCCGTTACTCGTCTCCGTGGTGGCATAGACTTTAAAGGAGATGAGGCCGCTGGACGGAATGGCGCTGGCTACGTTGGCTTTGGTGGTGGTGTTGATGACGGGCGTCCAAGTGTCGAGCACGGATCCAGCGGACGGTTTGTTATTCCAAGTCACGGTGGTTTCGCCCCACATATTGTCATCCACCTTGGCCACGGCGTTCACGCCCGGTGTGGTGGTCGTGGTGCAGGTAAGATCCAGCGTGCCACCTAGCAGTAAGCCATTGCTTCCGGCGGGCACCTCGAAACGCAGGAAGCTCTCGCGGTTAAAGCCGGCCCCCGCCTTCTTGATGACGAGTTTATTTTCCGTGCCGTAGCTTGTATCCAGAGATGTAGCACCGTCGAAGACGTAGCTGTCGTGCAGGGGCGTGAGATTCACGATCTGCGGCGTGAGCTTGTAGAAACGGGCCTTGAAGGACTTTCCGGCGGCGCTGGCCATGTTCACGCTCATGCTGATGGTCGGGGTGCTTTGGGTGACGGTGACGCCCGCATCCGCTCCGACGAGGGTGCCGCCATT
Organism: Luteolibacter sp.; assembly: GCA_044369025.1. Classification (GTDB taxonomy): domain Bacteria; phylum Verrucomicrobiota; class Verrucomicrobiia; order Verrucomicrobiales; family Akkermansiaceae; genus Luteolibacter. The sequence continues at coordinate 3,707 of JBIPMR010000404.1, read as the reverse complement.
GAGTGCGAGCTGGAGGGCAATGGTGCCGGTGTTGAGCTGGGTGGGATCGCTCACGCTCACGTCAATGAAGGTGCCGTCGTCGCGCACCAGCACGCTGGCTTTTTTGTTGGAGGTGATGCCGCCGATGGTCTGCGAGGTGTCCGTCCAAAAATTCGCCGCGGTGATGCCAAGCGTCGTTTCGGTGACGGCCTGCACGTTGGCGTTGTTGGCCAAAACGGTGACCTGCGGCGCGGCGGCATAATGACCGGTGCGGGTGGCGTTACGGCCGGGGAGCAGCACGTATTGATAGGTGCCGTTGGTGGGACTGTTGCCATGCTCGAGGGTCATGCGCAGGTAGTTGCGAGTGATGGGCGTGGTGGAGCCGGAACTGTCAATGTCGCTCCATGCGCCGGTGCGGGCTTCGCGGGTGGCTTTGACGGTGGGGTTGGTCGGGAAATAGTAGCCGATATCCGAACCCGTGACGTTTCCAACGAGGTGGGCCCAGGAAGTGCCGGTCATCGTCTCCGTCGTGCCCGGCGCGGTGGACTTGGTGGTGCCGTTTACGGTGAAGGCGTTGGTGCCCGCCGAGTTTAATTTCCGCTGCTCGATGGTGGTCTCGATCGGGCGCGAGTCGCTGCTGGTGATGCCGCTGCCGAGGCAGACGATCTCGTCATCAAACATGAACCAGGATTTTTTTCCCGTGAGAGTGACGCCGACGCCTTTGAACTGCATGCCGGCGGCCCCGTAGTTGCCCAAGGTGGCCCCGCCGACCCAGGAGTGAGTGGAAAGCGTGCTCTGCCCGAGCGCGCGGGGGCCGGTGGTGTTGGACGTGGGGGGCTTGGAGTGGGTGACGTCGGCGGTGACGCCGGGGAGCCGGGTGTGGTCCACCGTGGCCCAGTAGGAGTCGCCGAAGGCAGCGAGGTCACCATTGTAGAGAATGGTCTGGCCGTCGCCAGTGAACCAGCCGCGCAGGTTTTCGCCATTGATCGACTCAAAATTGGTGATGCGGGTGGAGCACATGCTGAGGCCAAAACCATAACCGGCGCCGAGGTGAATCACCCGATCCATCTCCGCAAACGTATAGTGTTTGATGAGCTCGCCGCGACGCACGACGCCGGGGTCGTTCATCATTTGTTTGGCCACGGTAACGGTGGACAGGCTCCGGTTGGAGACGAAGTTGCGGGTGTAATCGGCCAGCGCCCATTCTTTGACCATGCTCTTCATGCGCGCGGCATCCGCCGGCGGGGCGAATTGGGCGATCTGCAGGATGGAGGCCATCATGCTGTCGGCGCTGGAACCGACGTTGGCATTGCCGATGTCCCGTCCGCGCACGAGATCGAAGAGGTTCCCGTTGTAAATGATGGGTTCATAGGAATCGAAAACCCAGCGGAAAAGATTGTTCTGCGCAGGATCCGTCACTGCCCACGTGGATCCGCTCAGCCAGGCTAACGTGGGGGCCATGGTGGCGATGAGGACTCCCCCGTAGCTGGCCGTGGAGGGGAGGTAGTTATGTTGGATAAAGCTCCCGTCGGTGTAGTAACCGTCGCCGGAGGTTACATAGGGGAAGACCGCGCTGAAGGCATCGCGGGCGAGCAGGAGTTTGGCGCTGCTTTTCACCAAGCACCCGCGCACGCCCACGACCCGGGCCTTCCAGACCTGGTTGGCCTGGGTCATGTCCGGGATGGGAACCTGGAAGTTCACGGCGTTCATATAGTTCGTGAGTTGGGTGGCGGTGAGCTGATCGTAGAGCAGCACACAAATGTCCGTGAGCCGGAGGGGCGAGCCGATCTCCCAGTCCCACCAGTTAAAGTATTGCGCGGTGGTTGCGCCGTAACGGTTCGCAAACATCCAATCCAGCCCGCCGACGATGTCCGCGAGCAGCGTGGCATTCCCCTGGAGCGAGCAACCCGGCGTGGAATACGCCAACGCCATGCCACGCAGTCGCGTATAACTGTTTGTGAGATGCGAAGAGTCGGTCGTGCTCGCCTGATCGCTCCACAGGAAGGTTCGCGTGGGCGACTTGTCCATGCTGGACCAGGTGGAGTTGGCCGCGCTGGCAATGCTGCTCAGCTCGGCTGCTACGGTGGGATCCGCGACGTCGTAGCCGGTGCCGATGAGCATGCCCCGCAACTTCAGGCGCAGGTCGTCGTATTCGTCGGCGTGGACGAATGAGACGAGGAGAAGCAGGAAAAGCGCGATGCGTGGCATGGGAGAGGGTTTGTTTGCCTGAAACCGGCGGCGCATGGAACAAATGCTTCAATTTGACAGCAGCCGCAAGCGCAGGAAGTTCTGCGCCGGGGTGCCGGGGGTGAGGGTGAGGGAAATGGTGGTGCCATCGTTGACATAGCCCGGAGAAACTCCTGTGACCTCGACCCAGGAATCGGTGACGCCGAGGTCGGTGGATTTCTGGATCGCGTAGGTGAGGCCGGTGGTGCCGGCGCGTTTGTTGAAGCTGAGGGTGGTGCCCGTGAAGGCGCCGACGGTGGGATCGGAAACGGTGGGATCCTGACCAGCGATGGCGTATTCGACCAGGTTGCGGATGCCGTCGTTATCGGGATCGTCGTTGGGGCCTTGTTGGTTGGGTGGAACGGTCGCACCGCCGGAGAAGGTGCCGGCGATCCAAGTGGGGAAACCGGGGGCAGTGAGATAGCCGCTGCCATTGAGTCCGAGGCCGACGACTCCATTCACGGAGATCTTGCCGAGTTGGGTGGCCGTCAGTCCCGTGCCGTTGCCGAATTTAAGCGACACGCCGGAGACGAAGGTGCCGGTAAGGTTGAGCGTGCCGGGCCAGGAAATGCCGTTGCTGGCGAGGAACTCGATTTTCGCTCCGGCGGCGAGGTTGAGGGTGGCGGTGCCGGTGACGGCGAGGGTGCCGGCGACTTCGGTGCCGGCGCTGGCGGCATTGAGCGTGGCGCTGCTAATAGAGACCGTCGAGGCGTCCGGAAGGACGTTGATTGTGCCCAGTGCCAGGGTGCCGGCGGTGACAGCGGTCGCGCCGGTGTAGGTGTTGGTGCCGGCGAGTGTAAGAATGCCGGCGGTGGTCTTGGTGAGGCCGCCGGTGCCGTTGATGGTGGCGATGTTGCTCAGGGTGCCGGATTCGGCGGCGAGGGTGATGGGCTCGGTGGCGGTGCCGATGTCGTGGCCGCCCATGTTGAGGGTGCCGCCGCTGATCCTAACAGTTGAGGTGGTGCGCGGGGAAGTGGTGTTGCGGATGATATCGCCGCCGAGGGTGGTGGTGCCGCCGGTGAGATTGATGGAAGCACTGACTGTGCCACCGCCCGCAGCTTGATTGGAACCCAACCGGACGGCCGCACCTAGAGAAGTGCTGTGATGGACGGTCACGTTGCCGCCGCTGATGTTCAACTCGCCGATGGTGGGGGCCGTGCCGGCATTGACGTAGAGGCTGCCGCCAATGACCACGCCATTGCCTGCTCCGCCGGCAGCGCCGAAGGTGATGGAACCGCCCGCGAGGTTGACGCGACTGGTGAGGGTGGTGGTGGTGGTTCCATTGGCACCGCGGAAGCCGATGTTGACATGAGTGGCGTCGAGTTTGCTCACAAGCGAGTTGTCGCCCGTGCCAAACTTGAATTCGTAGGTCTGATTGCCGGTGCGGGGCTGGTTGCCGACATTGAGGGAGGTGACGAGGATGTCGGCATCGTGACCGCTGAGGTCCATGAGGATGGGCGAACCGGCGGAGGCGGTGCCACCCCCGCCGGCACCGATGTTGA
>JBIPMR010000402.1:0-4353 GCA_044369025.1 Luteolibacter sp. | reverse complement strand
GCCGGCCAGGCTGGCGAAAAGTTGTTTCAAATACATTTCCCCCTCGACGTAGCGCACCGTTTCGATGTCCAGCGAGCCGACGACTTTCCGCGTGGGATAGTTTTTGCCGACGTGGATCGAGTAGGTGAAAACCCGGGGATCGTCGCCCAGCAGCGCGGCCGTGCCGTTGCCCTGGTGGGCGTCGGTGTCCACCACCATGATTTTGATGTTGGGCTGCTTGTCCTGCAGATCGCGGATGGCGATGGCCACATCGTTGAACACACAATAGCCCTCGCCATGTTCGCGGAAGGCATGGTGGGTGCCGCCCGCAAGACAGACGCCGACGCCCTCGGCCAGCGCCGCATGGCACGCCAGGCGGGTGGCCTCCACCTCGGTGACGCTGCGCTGATAGAGCTGGGGCGTCACCGGCAGGCCGAGCATCAATTGCTCCTTGCGACCCAGCAGGCCGGACTCGATTTTCCGGATGTAGTCGGCTTCATGCACGCGCCTGAGCAAATGCACGTCCGCCGCCCGCACCTCGATGATCTCCTCGGGTTTGAGGATCCCGCCGGCGAGCAGCATGTCCTTGGACACCCGGAATTTTTCCATCGGAAACGGATGCCCCGCCGGCAGTTCAAGTTCCAGTTCCTGTGAATAAAAGCAGCGCATCGTCCCGCCGCCAGATAATAGGGGATTCGCCGGATGTCCAAGCGGGAAGCGTGGAAAGTTGCCCGCCACCGCCAATCTTTCCTCTTTTCTCTTCGCCGCCGCTTACCTAGCGTCGCGGCGTGTTCCAAATCGTTTTCAATGAAATCAGCGCCGCCGAGCTGTCCCGACTCGGGACCCTCGAGCAACTTGAGCTGCTGGAGGAATTCAAAGTCGGCAAAGAGGATCTGGATAACCTGAGCGGCGATCGCTTCGGCAAGATCGACCGCGACGGGCGCATCCTCTACCGGTTCCGGGCGAAGGATTACCGCTTCTACTTCGAAGTGAAGGAGGGCTCGGTCATCGTCCACCGGGTGTTGCACAAGGGCACCTTCTCGGATTTCAAGTTCCGCTCCAGCCTGCCGCTGGCCGAGGATGAGGCGCTGGCCGGCTCGAAATACTTCTGGAAACTCATCGACGAGGGCCGCAACGCCCGCCGTCTTTAAGATCTGGTAGAATTTACTTCCAGTGCCGCCCCGATTTGTTTCATGATCCACGAATGATGAAGTGGTTGATGTATTTGGTCCTCGCGGCACTCGTGGGGGGAAGCTGGTTGCTCTACTCGAACAAGGGCGGCGAAATGGCCAAACTCGAGGCGCAGATCGAAGCCCTCGAAGCAACGGGCGACTTGGAAACCAAAGTCCCGGATTTGAAAACCGAATTTCAATCGATCGAGGGCGAGCGCACCTTCAACGGCATCCTGCTCGCCTTCCTCAGCGCCGGCCTCGTCGGGATTTTCTTCGTCCTGCAAATCCTCCCGGCCATCGCCCAGCGCATCACCCACTCGGTCTACGACAGCGCGGAAATGGTCGAGCGCGACGTCATGCACGGCGCCCGCTCGCTGATGGCGCAGGGTGAATATGAAGGCGCCATCGCCGCCTTCCAACAAGCCGCCGCCGCCGATCCCCTCAACCGCCTGCCGTGGGTGGAAATCGCCAAGATCCAAAAGGACAACCTCGGGGATCCCGCCGCCGCCATCGAAACCATCCGCTACGCCCTCGAAAGCCAGGCCTGGGAGGTCAATGACGCCGCCTATTTCCTGTTCCGCCTCGCCGAGCTTTATCACGAGGTCAATGGCGACCGCGAATCCGCCATGGCCATCATGCAACAGGTGATCGACCAGTTCCCCGGCACCCGCCACTCCGCCAATGCCAGCCACAAACTCCACGATTGGAGCATCGCCGCCACCGAGGCCGCCGCCGCCGCCGAGGAACAGGCTTATTTGGATCAAATGAATCAAACGGCCCAAGGCGCGGCGGCGGAAGAGTCTGCTGAAACGCCGCACGATCCCGAGCGGCCGGTCTAACGCTCAGCCGGCAATTTTCCAACCGCCCCCCCGCGATGCTGAACGCCCTCTTCGGCCTGCGGCGATGGATCGCGGAATTCGAGGGCCGGCACCCGCTTTTCATGGCGGCCCTGGTGGCTGCCGGCTGCGTCGCGATGGCGGCTCATCACCCGGTCGCCGGGCTTCTGGCGGCCGGCCTGTTGGGGGTCGCGGGAGGTTTTTTGAAAAGTTGGCGGCACGGATTGGCTTGGGGGTTTTGTGGGGTGTTGGCGGCCGGCGGGTTTACCTGGCGCAACGAATCACGGGCCTCCGCCGCACGGACGTTGATCCAGTCGCCCGCCGGAACCCTGCAAGGCCGCGTCCTCTCCGATGCCAAGGGTGATCGGATTTGGAGTGCCCCGGTCGCTCTCATCGATGGGCCTCATGATGGCGCGAAAGTATGGTGGCAGGGCAGGGGGGAAGCCCCGGTGGCAGGCGCGATCATCCGCTCCCACGGGAATTTCGCCGAATTGCCAGCGCCGCGGAACCCCGGCGAATTCGACCAAGCCGCCTGGCTCCGCAGCATGGGAGTCGCCGCGGTGTTTGACGCCTCCCGCAGCCAGGGTGAAGTCGTGACCGGTGAAATCGCCCGCCTCGGCGCAGGCATCCGGCTCGGCTTCCGGGCGGCGGTCACCGGCGATTTGGATCCCGATTCCCAGCAGGCCAAGGTGATCCGCGCCATCGTCATCGGCGAGCAGCCTCAGGACTCCGAAGTGTTGATCGCCGCCTTCCGCAACAGCGGGACGCTGCATGCCTTTTCCGTCAGCGGCCTCCACGTCGCCATGGTCGGCAGCATCGGCTGGTTGATTCTGCGCTTTCTCGGGGTGCCGAGACGCTGGGCGGTGCTGGGCTTGCTGCCACTCATTTTCGGCTACTCCTGGGTCACGGGAAACAGCCCGCCCGCCGTGCGCTCGGCGTGGATGGCGGCGGTCTTCCTCGGCGCTTTCGTTTTCCGCCGTCGCCCGGATTTGCTCAATGCCCTCGGCGCGGTGCTGCTCGCCGCCATGCTGTGGGACGGGCGTCTGCTGTTTCAGGCCGGCGTTCAACTTTCCTACGGCGTGGTCGCGGCCATCGCCGTTGGCACGGCTTGGACCACCCGCGCCTTTGCCTGGCTCGCAAAACCGGAACTCTACCTGCCGCTCACCCAGATGAGCCGCTGGCAGTTGTTCTCGCTGCGCCTCCGCAGGAACATCGCCCAGTCCCTCGGCGTTTCACTCGCCGCCGGCATCGGCTCCACCCCGCTCACCGCCTTGCATTTCGGGCTGGTCACCCCCATTTCGGTTTTCGCCGGCATCGTTTTGGTGCCGCTCGTGTTCGTGCTGCTCTGCGTGGCCCTCTTTGCCGCCGCGCTTTACCCCATCGTCCCGCCGCTTTCCCGCTTGGTCACCCGCGCCAATGCCAAAGTGGCCGACACCTGCGTCCTCGCCGCCCGTGGCTTCGCCGCCGTCCCTGGCGGCCATTTCCAACTCCGCCCCAGCCGGCAACCCTTCCTCCTCATCTACGAACTCGAATACGGCGCCGCCACCGCCTGCTTCGCCGACGGCAATGACGCCGCCGTCCTCATCGATTGCGCCGATCCCTACAGCTTCAAACGCCGCATCGTCCCGTCCCTCCGCAGACTCGGGATCACCCCCGATTCCGTCATCCTCAGCCACCCCGACGGCGGCCACCTCGGCGGCGGCGCTCCCGTTTGGGACGCTTTTCCCATTCGCCAAGCCCTCCTTCCCGTCGATCGCTCCCGCAGCCCCGCCTTCCGCTCCTGGATCGATTCCGCCCCCCAGGCTGGCATCCACCTCATCCAGGCGTCCCAAATTGCCACCCTGCCCATGCCAGACGGTGCCCACCTCGAAATCCTCCACACCCCCGATCCTCGCGCCCGTGACGCCTTGGCCGACGAGCGCGTCGCCATCTTCCGCCTCCATTGGCGCGGTTGGAAAATCCTCTTCACCAGCGACGCCGGCATCGCCACCGAACTCGAACTCCTCGCCACCCAAAAGGACCTCTCCGCCGATCTGATCATCGCCGGCCGCCACCGCACCGACCTCTCCCTCAGCGACCCTTTCCTCGACGCCGTCAACCCGCGCGCCATCCTCGCCTCCAACGCCGCCTTCCCCATCGAAGAACGCCTCAACCCCCGGCGTGTCGCCTACTGGCAATCCCGCCAAATCCAAGTCATCGACCCCGCCAAAACCGGCGGCGTCACCCTCACCATCGACCCATCCGGCACCCTCCGCCTCCAAGGCTTCGCCGACCACTCCACCCTCCTCCTCCCACCTCCGAAAACCTGAAACCTGAAACCTGAAACCTGAAACCTGAAACCTGAAATCTGAAACCTGAAATCTGAA
>JBIPMR010000401.1:0-4355 GCA_044369025.1 Luteolibacter sp. | reverse complement strand
AGCCACCGCGGAGATGTTCTTCGGCGATCGACGCGGGAAACGCCATCGCCGCATCGATGCCTTGCAGAAACAAGGCGCGGGTGATGGATTCGACCGCTTCGCCACGCTCGCGGCTGAGTGGCATCGCTTGGGTCATCCGCAGCGCCTCGTTCACATCATTGGCGGCGACGCCCTCGATGATCGCCGGCATGTGCGGATTCGGGCCGTCGCCTTTGTGATTGGCCAGTGCCCATTGCTCGGCGGCGGCGGGGTCGTTGCCGGCCCAGGTGGCAAGCACGGTTTCGCGTCCTCGGCGGCTGTCGCCGTGTTGGTTGACATATTCCAGAGCGCTCAGCGGGTCCGCCTTGGCCCAGCGGCCGAGGATGAGGCGGTATTCGTCCCGTGAATTGCCGAGGTGATCGAGCTCGCGGAACCGCTCGGCGACGCCGGCGAATTCACCCGGGCCGAGTTTTTCGATCAGGTCCATCAGCGCGCGCTGGCGCTCGAAAGGATCGGTGATGCGGACGATGTCGGAAAGTTGCGCGACGGGCGCTTTGCCAGATCGGGCGGCGGCTTCGCGGGCGTCTGCGGATTCGCGGCGGCGAGTCGCGGGTGAAGCATTTTCGCCAATCCCTGAGGTGCTTCCGGAAGCGCGGATGGCGCGGGTATTGGTCGCGGCACCCAAACCGGGGGAGCCCGCTTTGTCATCGCGCAAACCATTGACGATCATGGCTCCGGCAATGCCAACGGCGAACACGGAAGCGTGCGTGAGGATCAAATTGGAGGATTTCATCACGGAGGCCTTACGCGACGGTGGTCCTCGATGTTGCAAACCCCGAAGATTTTCTGCAAGGCGTGGATACGGCTTCTTTGGGGAGCAACTTCGCCCCCGCAGGTCATGCGCGTCAAGTTAACGGGATTGTTCGCGAGTCTTGATCCAAGGAGGGGCTATATCGGATCGCCCATGCCCATGAGAGGGCCATGAAAAGCGATTCTCTCACCTCATGGGCATGGGCAGGGCGGCCGGAGTCCGCCCCTCCTTAGATGGACCGCGTGTGCTCCTCTCATTGAAGCGGCGCGGCGCGGGTGATCGTCAGCGAGTGCTCGACGGGCTGGAGACTCGTCTGCACGGCCTTTGCAAGCGGCGCGCGGGCCTTTTCGGTGAGGGCGAAGGTGGCCTCGGGATCGGCGGCACCTTCCGGTCCGTGGGCCAGCTCCTTGATTTGGCGGGTCTCGTAAGTTTGTTTTTGGGTGACCGCTCCCTGGACTTTTTGGAAAGCGGCGACCAGCGGATTCGCGTCGAATTCCTTGGCGAGATTGATGCCGGCCACGAGCTGCTCACCGGTGAAATTTTTCGATGTTTCGCCCCAGGTCACGGTGTAACCCGCGGCCTGTGGCGCGGCGATCCGGAGGGTCAGGCGGTTCAGCTCGTCATGAAAAGGGACCAGCGCCAAACCGGCCTGCACCGAGCTGTCCTTGTCAGCCGGGCCCGGGCCGGGGCTGAACGGCAGCTTGTGGCTGCGCAGGGCGATCTTCCCGTTAGCGGCTGATAGAATCTGATGGCCGCCGGCCGCCGTCGCCTTGCCCGTGGTTTCATCGAAGGTGACCGTGCCCAGATCGCCATCGATCCCCATGGCTTTGAGAAACGCGTAGGCCATGACCACCTGCCCGGCCCAATCCGGATGCACGCCGTCTTTGCCGGACACCTGGAAATCCGGGCCGTATTTTTGCTTCGCCGCATGATCCGCGAGCAGCATCGGCTGATAGACATCGGCGAAGGCGACGTTTTCCGACTTGGCGGTTCCGACGGCCACATTGCGGAAACGCGCGAGGCTCAGATTGAGATCCTGCTGCGTGCCTTTGGCGCTTTTCACCCACTTCGGGACGGAATCGATGATCCCGGACGACCCGACAATCACCCGGCATCCGATCTGTTTGAATGCCCGCACGATGGCCGTCTGGTTCTGCCGGTATTCGCTGGCGATCGCCTCGTCATACGGCACGTAGCGGAAATCGTTCATGCCGTAACAGGTGGTGGCGAGCGTGGGCTGGAAGCGCAGCACGTCGCTTTCCATGCGTTTGAGAAAACCGCCGGCCTGCTCGCCGCTCCAGCCGTATTGGCGGCAGGTGATTTCCAGTTCGGGCAGGCAGGCGGTTAGATAGGTCTCGATGAGCACCGAGTAGCGCTTTTGCTCGGTGATCGAGTCCCCGCAGATCGCGAGGCGGTCGCCCTTTTTCAACAGCAGCGTGGAAGTAACAGGAGCCGGATCGAGTTGATAGGCGGACAGCGCTGCGGGCAGCGCCGGCGCTTCCCGAGCGGCGAGCGGCAAGGTGGCAACGGCGAAAAGCAGGCAGGCGTGGCGAATCATGGGCTTCAAACGATCCGGAATCCCCCGATCATTCAAGCGGCGATTCAATCACGGGCGCGGCCGCCAGTCCGAGGCGAGCACCTTGAGGATTTCCAGGTAACTTTTGCCGTCCGGCGTCGTGCGTTTCGCGACTTCGAGCACCGGCGTGAAAATCTGCCCGTTGGCGGTGGCGGACTGGAAGATGGTACAGGCTTCCGAATCCCGTTTCACAAATGCGAGCTTCTGGCGTCCCGGAAACGGCGGATCCAACAGAAATGAGACGAAATGTTCGTTCTCGGTATTCGCGGCGCGCGCCGGTGGCGGGGCGCTCACAATCAGCTGGAAACGCCCGATCCGGTCCGCCGGCCCATCCGCGAATTTCTTGAACCGGTCATCGCGGAATTCCACAAACGCCTCCCAATCCACCAGCCAGCCCTGCGGCGTTTCCACCACCGCCAACGGGATGCCACTGGGAAAATCTTCGGTCACGACGAGGAAGATAAACAAGGTGTTGCCGCTGGCCTCATCGACCTCGCTCTGCTTGAGCGAAGTCGACTGATAGGGAGTCGGGCCGTCGGGGACTTCGCGCGAGTAAGCTTCCATCGCTTCTCTAACACGATCCGCTGACAAAACATGCGCGCTCCTCGCCGCCCAGTCCGGCGCATCCAGAAAAGCGTGCAGCGAGGCCTCGGCGGCCGCGGAGATCTTGGCCGGCTCTTCTTTCGTTTCCACCACCGGCTCTGCGATCTTCTCGGGCAGCGGCGCAGCAATCGGCTCGGGGACCGGCACCGGATTTCCCACCGCCACGGGTTTTTCCACAGCCTGAACCGGCGGCATTACCGGCGCGGCCGCAGTCACTTTCACCGGATCCCACGTCGAGCGCACGCCCGCGGCAAAACCCACCGCAAGTCCCACCGCCACCGAAAAAACGCAGGGCAAAAGCAGCGCGCTTTTCGAGCGCGGCGGCGGAGTTGCTTTCTGCTCCGGCTCATCCGGAATCAAAATCTCCGGCAGCAAACAGGGCAGGGGAGCCGGCTCCTCAGCTTCCTCCCTCAACGGCACCAACGGCGGAAAATCATGGAACCGCCACACCGGATCCACGATCACCTCGTGGGCCGCGATTCCAGTCGCCGGATCCGGGGCGATGATTTCCCGCTGGCAAACCGGGCACGGACCTTCCATGGCGGCCATCGCGAGCGGCACGCGCAGCAAGGTCGCACAGGCGGGGCAGTTGAATTGGATCGCTTCGGCCATCATCGGTGTTGCAGAAAACCGCCGTCATGCTGCAAGAGGATCCGCGGTATGTCGATCATTCGGATAGGTTGATTTCACCGGCGGCCGGGTCCAACCTGCCCACCCGTGACCGCCCTGCCATCGCTTTGAGAAAAATCATCCACATCGACATGGATTGTTTCTACGCCGCCATCGAGGAACGGGAAAACCCCTCGCTGCGCGGCAAACCCGTGGGCGTCGCCGGCAGCGACCGCCGCAGCGTGCTCACCACCGCCAACTACGCGGCCCGCAAATTCGGTTGCCGCTCCGCCATGCCGGTCTTCAAAGCGCTCGAACTCTGCCCGCATCTCACGCTGGTGCCCGTCCAGTTCGATCTCTACCGCGCCGTCAGCTCACAGATCCGCGCGATCTTCGGGCGCTTCACCGAGCTGATAGAGCCGCTCTCCCTCGACGAAGCCTACCTCGATGTCTCCCACCTCCAAAGCAGCGGCGCCGCCATCGCCCGCGAGATCCGCGCCCAGATCTTCGAGGAAACCCGCCTCACCGCCTCCGCCGGGATCTCGTCGAACAAACTGATCGCCAAGATCGCCTCGGACTGGCACAAGCCGAACGGCCAGAAGGAAATCACCCCACAGCAAATCCCCGCCTTCATCGCCGCCCTGCCCGTCGGCCGCCTGTGGGGCGTCGGCGGGAAAATGCGCGAAAAACTCTCCGCCATCGGCGTCGAAACCTGCGCCGATCTCCAACCGTTCGATCAAATCGAACTCTCCCGCCGCTTTGGCAAGTGGGGGCTGG
>JBIPMR010000400.1:0-4356 GCA_044369025.1 Luteolibacter sp. | reverse complement strand
TTGGCCTTGTCGGAGATCGCCACTTGGAAGCCGACGCTCTCGATCAACAATGGCTTCACCTCGCCCTCGCGCATGATCCGGAATTGGGTCACCGTCGGCACCAGCACCAGCCACTTGTTGAAAATCAGCGACTCGACTTCCACGCCATCGACCTTTTCCACCTTCTTGCCCGGTCCGACTTCGAACGACTCCGGCAGCCCCTGAGGCTTGAAGGAAATCATGCTGATCCCCTGCTGCACCATCTGCCGGGCCACTCCGGCGAGTTGTTTTTCGAGCACTTCCATCCCGCCCACGCGCTTGGCCGTGCGCTCCTTCCACGTCGGATTCATCCGGTCCACCGCCACCTGGAAGCGGCCGAGCACCACCTCGTCTCCCAGCTTGGCGACCGCGGCGACCGCGGAAGCCACCACATCCGCCGGGGCCGAGGACGCCGCCCCCGCCGGCACTTCTTCGGCGAGAGGCGGCAACGGAGCCAACGGTTCCTGAGCAGGCGATTCGCCACACGCCAAGGCCCAGACCGCGAGAACAGGCATCAAAAACTTCGGTTTCACGTGGCAATGGATGCCTTCGCCCCTCTCCCGCGTCAAGCCTGCGGACCGCCATTTCCCGAGCATTCAAAATGCCTCGGGAAATCCGCTTGGTTTTCAAACCGGCTTTGCGTAATGCTTTCCCCCCATGGCGAAACAGGCACTCGGAAAAGGACTCGGCGCACTCATCAAAAAGAGCAGCAACACGGCAATTCCCATTTCCGAAGCCACTCCCGAAGACTTCAAGCGCGTCCGCGAGGTGCCGATCGACCAGGTCGTGCCCAGCCCGCTGCAGCCGCGCTTGCAGTTCGTCGAATCCCCGCTGGACGACCTGATGGAGTCGATCCGCCAACACGGCATCATCCAACCGCTCATCGTCCGCCTGGTGGACGGGAAATTCGAACTCATCGCCGGTGAACGACGCTGGCGGGCCTCCAAAAAACTCGGCCTCACCACCGTCCCGGTCATCGAACGCGAAGCGTCCGACCGCGATGTGCTGGAAATGGCCCTCATCGAGAACCTCCAGCGCGAGGACCTCAACCCGCTCGAAGAAGCCGCCGGCTACGTGCGACTGGTCAAGGAATTCTCCCTCAAGCAGGAGGAAATCGCCACCCGGGTCGGTAAATCCCGCGCCAGCGTCGCCAACGCAATGCGCCTGCTCGACCTCCATCAGGACGTGCAACTGCTCGTCGCCCAAGCCCGCCTCACCGTCGGCCATGCCAAGGCGATCCTCTCGATCAAGGACCATGACGCCCAACTGCTCGCCGCCGATCAGATCATCCGCCGCCAACTCACCGTCCGCGCCACCGAAAAACTCGCCCAGTCGTTCCTCAACCGCGACTCCGACGAACCCGGCGCGGAGCGCAAAACCCCCATCGCCCGCGAACTGGACATCCACGTCCGCGCCATCACCAACCGCCTCCGCGAACACCTCGCCACCCACGTTTCCATCCAGCACTCCTCGAAAAAGGGCAAAATCGAAATCGAATACTACGGCGACGACGACCTCCAACGCCTCATCGAACTGCTCGGCCTGCCCGGCGGCGACTGACCCCTTCTGCCGGACCGCGAAATTCATTTCGCCCGTCAAGAGATCCAACATTTCCCTGGCCTCAACGCCCAACCTCCGCGCGAAATGAATTTCGCGGTCCATCGGAAACCAATTTGATTTCCCCCTTCTCTTGCCACCGCCGCGGAAAGCGATTACCTAGCGCCATCAAACGTCGCTCCTTCAGTTTCCTGCTCGCCCGCCGCTACCTCAATCCGCGCCGGGCGATGCTCTCCTCCTTCACCCTGATCTCGCTGATCGGCGTGATGCTCGGCGTGCTGGTTCTCGTCGTGGTGATGGCCGTTTACGCCGGCCTCGAGCGCAACGTGAAAAGCCGCCTGCTCGGATTCACCCCCCACATCCTTCTCAGCCAGCAGGCCATCACCTTCGGCGACCCCAAAATGACCGATTGGCAGGCTTCCGCCGAAAAAGCCCGGACCCTCCCCCACGTCCAGGCCGCCACCGCCTTCGTCTCGGACAACGTGATCGTCGATGTCGAGTCCTGGCAGCGCCCGGTGCTTTTCCGCGGCATCGACACCTCGGATCCCGCCCAGGTCACCGGCATCCAAAACATGCTCGACCTGGAAAACCACCCGGATTCCACCGCCGATCTCGGGATCGACGACCGCGTCGTCATTTCCTCCATCCTCGCCGAGCAACTCCGCATCTCCGTCGGCGAGAAAATCCGGCTCTATTCCACCCGGAATTTCGAGGAAGTCATGCGCGCCTACAAAGCCACCGAAAATCCGCCCCTCCGCGAAGCCTTCGCCACCACCTGGAAACCCGCCACCGCATCCCTCCAAGCCGCCTGGACGCCCGCTGGCGAAAAATCCTCCATCCCCATCACCGCCCTGACGGAATCCTACGACACCCTCGACGCCCTCCGCGCCGAAGACCTCCGCGAACCGGAAGCCGAACTGCTCGACGCGCTGCTAGTCAGCCTCGAGTCCGGCGAAAAAGACGAAACCGCCGCCGTCTATCGATTCTCCGCCGACGCCAAAGCCGCCATCGACCAAACCATCGCCGACCTCAATTCCACCGACGCCGAGAAAATGGACGGCGAAACCCTCAAGGGCCTCAAAAGCGTCGTCCTGCCCAAGGAAGCCCGGATCATCGGCGTCTATCAGGCATCGCAAATGACCGTCACCCCCGACCTCTTCGTCCCGCTGCCGCTCGCCCAGGACCTCGCCGGCCTCGGCGATTCCGTGCAAGGCATCGCCCTGCGCCTCGACGATCCCTACCTCGCCGAACAAGTCGCCGCCCAGTCCCGCGCCACCCTCGGCCCCGACTGGACCCTGCTCACCTGGGGCGAGCAGTATCAGGGATTTTTCGCCCTCATCAACCAGCAGCGCGTGATGATGTATTTCGCGCTCTCCTTCATCGTGCTCGTTTCCGCCTTCTCGATGATGGCCGTGATGTTCACCGTCACCATCCAGAAACGCCGCGAAATCGGCGTGATGAAAGCCCTCGGCGCCGCCCCCGGCCAGATCGTCCGCGTCTTCCTCTATCAGGGCATGTTGCTCGGCGTGCTCGGCGCCATCCTCGGCGTCGGCCTCGGCCGCCTCGTCATCCATTTCCGCGGGCCGATCCAGGGGATTTTCCGCGGCCTCGGCTTCGATCCCTTCGCCGCGAATTTCACCGGCTTCGAAACTTTGCCTGCCCACAACAACCCGTTGGAGCAGGCCATCATCGCCCTCATGGCCTTCATCCTCTGCTCCCTCGCCGCGCTGGTCCCCGCGTTTTTCGCCGCCCGCAGCGACGCCGCCAAATCCCTGCGGAATCTCTAACCCATGGACATCTGGATCATCCGCAACGGGGAAAAAACCGGACCCTTCCGCGACTTCGAAATCCGCCACAAAATCGAGGACGGCGAGCTCTCCCCCACCACCCCCGCGTGGCATGAAGGCCTGCCCGCCTGGCAGCCGCTCGGCGAGATCGACCTCTTCCGGCGCGAATTCGAGATCACCAGCCACTTCGAAGCCGAAGAGCCCCCTCAACCGCAACCCCCGCCGCCCGGGGCCGTCACCCCGCCGCCGCTGCCCCGCAAAAACATCTATGTCCGGCGCTTCTGGGCGCGGTGGTTCGACCTCTACCTGTTCTCCGGCATCTGGTGGTTCGCCATGTGGTGGGCTGGCCGCGACATCGGCGCCACCCTCGCCAACCCGTGGGTGATGATCCTCCAATACGTCCCCTGGTTCATCCTCGAGGCCTTCCTGCTCCAGCGCTTCGGCTACACTCCCGGAAAATGGCTGCTCGGCCTCAAAGTCACCAACCTCGACGGCTCGCTGATGAGCCTCGCCGCCTCCACCCGCCGCGCGATGCGCGTCCTGTTCACCGGCGTCGGCTTCGGCTGGGGCCTGCTCGCCGTGTTTTGCCAAGGCCTCAGCCTGTTCACCGCCCGCCGCCTCGGCAGCCCGCTGTGGGACCACGCCGGCGGCCACACCGTCACCTCCGCCCCGCTCAACCCGCTGCGCGTCGGCGCGCTCGCCTTCCTGTTCTTCGCCGCGATCCAGCTCCAATGGATCGTCGTCGCCCCCCACATCATCAAAGCCGTGGGCGAAAGTTTCCCCAAACTCCAGGAGCAGTATCAAAAAAATCCCCCGTGGCACCTGCCCAAGCGCTCCTGACACCACCGGCGGTTCCAAAAAGTTGCCGTTTTCTCCAATAATCAGCTTGCCATCTTCCCGGCCTGCTCCTAATTGTCCCGCCCCCGCATGCGGGAAATGAAGGCGAGGATAGCTCAGTTGGTAGAGCAGTTGGCTTTTAATCAATTGGTCCTGG